>CAKKPR010000112.1 GCA_919901705.1 Thermodesulfovibrionales bacterium
TATTGGGTATTGGAAATATTTTGCTCAGGGATGAAGGAGTCGGGGTTCATGCCGTCAACGCATTAAAGGAGAGATATGTTTTCTCCGCGGATGTCGAGCTTATCGACGGCGGCACTATGGGCCTTGACCTCCTTCCTTTTATAGAAGGCAAGGATAAAGTTCTGATAATAGACGCAGCTGATTTTGGTGAAAAGCCCGGCATCATAAAAACAATAGAAGGTAAGGACATCCCGGCTTTTTTAAATACAAAATTCTCTGTTCATCAGATAGGTCTCCCTGATATGATATTTGCGGCGGATTTTATGGGTATTACACCGCCTGAGATGTGTCTTGTGGGAATACAACCCGGGGATACAGGCACAGGCTTGGAGCTGTCTCAGGAGATGAACAATAAATTTCAGGAACTTGTTGATATAGCGGCTGATAAACTCAGCGAATGGGGAGTTGAGATGAAAAGGAAAGAAAATGTGCCTTGCAATACCGTCTAAGGTAATAAGAATTCAGGATATGAATGCAACTGTGGATGTCTATGGCGCGCAGCGCGACATAAGCCTTCTTCTTTTGCCCGAAGAAGTGGCGCTTGGCGATTTTGTGCTTGTGCATGCAGGGTTTGCAATACAAAAAGTTGATAATGAAATTGCGGATGAGGCGTTGAGATACATTAAGCAGATTATTGAAGAAACAGGAGAAGACGAGTCGTAACCCGCTTTTTTGATTCAGAGATAAAAAGTTTGCCTAAAGTTTTAATTTGAGGTTGACAAAGCAACACCACTGGGTAAATACTACCAATAACAAATACTCTTTGAAGATAATTCCAATCAGCAAGGGGGTGATATTAAGTAAGGCTTTTATTTGAGTATATTTTTGTTTGAACGATTTAGAAATAAATAAAAACGGGGAGGAAGTAAATGAAAAAAGTTTTAGTTGTGTTCGTTGCAGTATTGTTTGTATGCGCCGGCTATCTTGCTTTCACTGCAGTTGATTCCAAGACGCCTTCAGTTGTAGCGGCAAAAGCCAAGACATATTCAGCATCAGTTTATGTAGCGGGGCACGGAGGCCATTTTGCAAAGGCAGACGTAACCATTGATCCCAATAATGCCGATAATCCTATTAAGGTGAATAATCTCGACATGATCAGTATCGGCTCACCAGCATGGTACAAGACTCACGATGCACGTATTGATTCGCAGGACAGCAATATTCTGTTCTGGTCCATATATCAGTTGGACGAAAAAGGAAAGATGCATGTAGGAAAGTCAGACCTCAAGACAGGCAATGTTATAAAGGATATTGCTCTTGATCCGGATCCAAGGGCTACAGGCAAGACAGGCCCGATTTATTGCGCATCGGGACAGTCCAAAAAGTTCTTTATGCCGGTATTTATGGGCAGCGAGGGCTATGTTGATGTATTTGACAAGGCTACCATGGACCATAAGCACAGGGTATTCATAAGCGATCTCGGATACAAGGCTGGCACATATATGTTTGTGCATGGCATCAACTCCAATGACATGAAAAAATTCCTTATCGCAGTTTCTCTGAAAGGCGAAGATGGAAAGATGAACGGGAAGCAGGATCTAATCCTGGTTGACATGGCATCACTGGAAAAAGGCAAATTTAAAGAACTTTCAAGGACAACAATTCCTGGTGAGGCCGGGAAGACCATTACATTCAGACAGTATTTCAGCAATGACGACAAATTAATATTCCAGTCAGCAGCAGACAGGGCCTGGGTAGTTGACGCAAAGACCCTTAAGCTTGTTGACGAGAAGATGACAGGTGCAAACGGCCAGAACCATGATATGATGCCAACTCCTGATGGTAAATATGCTCTGCTTACCCTGAGGACTTCAGGTGTAGAAGGATGCGATCCTGAAGGCAAGCCTGTTATGGACAAAGAAGGTAAGCCGCTGAAGGTTACCGATGGCACATTGCTGCTTTATGACGCCGGAGCTAAGAGCTTTATTGGCAAACCAGTTTCAGTATGCTTTGACTGCCACAAGAAAATGGGCAAGGGTGATAAGAACGCAGTACTCTGCGGATTAGACGCGAACTACAAAAAGTAACTTCCATTCTTTAAATTCTTTCTATGCGGCTTTGGCCGCATAGAAAGAATTTCTAAAAATCATTTATAATAAAAAGTAATGACAAAAGAATTTACTATTTTTTCGCTTGCACTCAAGAACTTAAAAAGAAAGCCTTTAAGAACAGGGATACTGATAGTGGCTATAGGGCTGCTGGTATCCGTGCTTGTATTTGCGCTTTCTTTTGTCAGGCGCGTTGACTCAAGCATCAGGATCACTTCTGACCGTCTGGGCTCCGACCTGCTTATTGTTCCCACAGGCTCAAGGGGCGCAGCAGAAGATGTTCTGCTCGAAAATAAGGTTAAGACATTTTATATGGATAAGGGCATCATAGACAGGGTAAAGAATATCAAGGGTATAGACAGGCTGACTTACCAGACCTATCTTGTCACAATAACCGGTGTTTGCTGTGATGTGCCTGAGACCATAGTTGTGGCGTTTAATCAGGATACGGATTTTGTTATAAAACCATGGCTTACTAAAAAGCTTGGCAGGGAACTCAAAAAAGGAGAGGCCATTGTCGGCAGCGAATCTGCTTTCAATATCCGCTTGGGGCTTACAGAGGTTGACAGTGTTTTGTTCGGGAATATTTTCAAGATGGTCGGGGTGCTTGACAAGACAGGCACAGGGCTAGATAACGCAATATTTATTGACGATAAAAACATAGATGATATATTACAAAAAGGCAAGGCGGATATAAAACCGGGACAGATATCTGTCATTTTTGCGAAGGTCCAAAAAGGTTATGACCCCTATGAGGTTGCAGGTAATATAGAGGATTCCATAATTGAAGCCGACACTGTGGCAAGAAAAGATATCGGTAAGAGCTTAATCAATACCCTCAGGGATATAAACCGGATATTCTCTGTCACGGTAATGCTCGCCTCCATACTCTCCATATTTCTTGTATGGGCTGTTTTTTCTGCTATTGCCAATGAGCGTTCGAAAGAAGTGGGGATTATGAGGGCGATCGGCGCAAAGGAGAATCACGTTGTGAGAATATTTTTTCTTGAGGTATTTGTTATCGGGAGTATCGGCAGCATTTTGGGTATTGTCTCCGGTACGGCGCTCTCGTTTCTGCTGTCAAAGAGCTTTATAATCCTGAAAAATTTATCGAATGACTTAAGCATTGCAGAGAGAATTTTTATAGGCATATTGAGCTTGCTTGCCGGGACAGGAATTTGTATTGTTGGCGCGCTTTCACCAATTCAGAGAATAAAAAAACTTGAACCGTTGCTGGCTATAAAAGAGGAATAAGGTAAAATGTCTCAGATAGAAATTATAGATATCTTGAAAATTTATACAATAGGCGATTTAAATATCAGGGCTGTTGATAATGTCTCGATGAAGATAGAAAAGGGTGAGTTTTTATCAGTAGTGGGGCATTCAGGGTCCGGAAAGACAACCCTTATTTCTATAATGGGCGGCATAATCAGGCCCACCACTGGCAGGGTGCTTTTTGAAGGCATTGATATATCCTCTCTTAATGATGAGAAATTATCAGAATACAGAAATGAAAAAATAGGTTTTATGTTCCAGTTTGCAAGCCTCCTGCCGATTCTCACTGCAAAGGAAAATGTCCTGTTGCCGCGAATATTCAGTCCGAAAGGAAAATCAAAGAATGGTAAAGAGGCAGAGGAATATCTGGATATGGTTGGCATAGGAGAGAAGATAAATGCATATCCGTCGCAGCTTTCAGGAGGCCAGCAGAGGCGTGTAGCCATTGCGCGCGCCTTGATGAATGACCCGCAGGTAATACTTGCTGATGAGCCTACCGGAGACCTTGATGAAGAGACAGAGGCAGAGATAATGGAGCTTTTCAAGAGGCTTAATAAAGAAAAAAAGGTTACCTTTATTTTTATAACGCATAATCTCGACCTTGCAAGACAGGCACAGAAACAAATAAGGATGACGCACGGCGTGATTAAAGAGATTTAGTCTGTCGCAATCAAATATGCTAAAAAATATAAAACATATTGGTTTTTCTGTTGTTGTCTTTATCCTGTTTAATGCGTTAGAGGCAGGAACAGAAGAGAGACAAGGCCAGTCATGCCCGGTCTATAATCTCTCTATTTCATTTGATGTTAAGAACAATCTTCTGAAAGGCCGTGAAGTTATAACCCTGCCCGATGACAGGGAAGTGGTCGTTTATACCGGGAATCTGAAAATTCTGTCCACAAGTTTTAATGGAAAGCCTATGGATTACAGGATAAAAGAAGGTCAGTTCAAAGTAAAGGGAAAGGGCAGCCTTGAGATAAATTATGAAGATGTCTTTAAGGGAGACACCCCAAAAAACAGCCCTGGAAATGCCGGTGTTGTTTCAACAGGAATTGTAAGTGATAAAGGGATATCTCTTACAGATAACTGGTATCCTTCAATAAAGGAGCTTGCTTATTATAAACTTGTTGCTGTTGTCCCTGAGAATTTTCTTGCAGTGTCTGAGGCTGACGAAATTACCTTCAGATATTTGCCTTCCTGCAGGGAATATACCTTTAATATGGGGCATCCTTTAAACGGGATAAACTTTATTGCCGGCAATTATAATGAGAAAAAGGACAGCATCAACGGTATAGACATCTATACCTATTTTTTCGGGGAGGATGCCGCTCTTGCTGATAAATATATTGAATACGCCAGGAAGTATCTCAAGTTTTATAATGAACTCCTGACGCCTTATCCGTATAAGCGGTTTTCTGTTGTCGAAAACATTTTTTCAACCGGATATTCCATGCCTACCTACACACTTTTGGGAAAAGATGTAATACGCCTGCCTTTTATTCCGGAAACGTCTTTGGGGCATGAGATTACGCATCAATGGTTCGGCAATTATGTATACGCAGATTATCAGAAAGGCAATTGGCTTGAGGCAATCACGACCTATCTTTCAGACCATCTTTACGAGGAACAGAAAGGAAAGGGCTGGGAGTACAGGAAAAACATTCTGGTTAATTTTCAGGGTTATGTTACATCAGATAAAGATTTCCCTCTTAAGGATTTTTCCAGCAGGACTGACTTTGCCACAATGGCAATAGGCTATGGAAAAGGCGCAATGCTCTTTCATATGCTCAAAAGCCTTACAGGGGAAGATATATTTTATAAATCATTGAGAAGACTTATTAATGAAAATAAATTTAAGATTGCGTCCTGGGCGGATATACAAAAATCGTTTGAGCAGGAATCAGGGAAGAACCTCGACTGGTTTTTCAGTCAGTGGCTGAACAGGAAAGGCGTTCCTTCTTTAAAAATAAAGGATCCTGGAGAACGTGTCTTAAAAGGTGAACCTCTTGTTTCTTTTGAACTCCTGCATGAAGGCAGTGAATACAAATTTACACTGCCGGTAAAAATTACTGCTGAAAAGGGTGCAGTGAAAGACTCCGTGCAGGTTGAGAAGGGAAAACAATATTTCAGTTTACCCACCAATGAAAATTCTGAATATCTTATTGTTGATGAAAACTACGACATAATGAGAAAACTTTCATATGACGAATTCCCGCCTGTAATTGCAAGGCTTGTCGGAGATGAAAACAGGATAATAGTTTACAGGGAGAAAGAAAAAGATAAATATTCAACTCTTATAGAAACCTTAAAGGAAGAAGGATTTTCAGTCAAAGAAGAAAAAGAATTAAAAGATGAGGATATTAAAAAATCGTCTCTTCTGGTCCTTGGTTTTGAAAGTCAGGTTCTAAAGCGGCTTTTTGGAAAGATTGATAAACCGGAATCAGGATTCGTTCTTATTGTCAGAAACAACCCCCTTAATACTTCAAAGGTTGTGGCATATGCCAGCGGAGATTCTAAAGAGGAGGTTGACCCTGTTGTAAACAAGATATTACATTACGGCAAATATTCTGTCATCCGCTTTGAAAAAGGCCGGAATGTGAAAAAAGAGACAACCGAAACAAGCCGGGGTATGAAATTCAGCCTGAGCGAACCGGCGCTGGGGATAGAGCCTAAAAAAACATTGAACCTCAGGAGAATAATCGATAATGTCAGTGACAAGCCAATAATTTTTATCGGAGAGAGGCACAATTATTACGAAGACCACAAGGTAGAGCTTGCCGTAATTATGGAGCTTTATAAAAAAGGAAAAAAATTAGCTATAGGCATGGAGATGTTTCAGCGGCCTTTCCAGAAGGCAATAGATGATTACATTTCCGGGGCTATCAATGAAAAGGATTTTTTGAAGAAGACAGAGTATTTTAAAAGATGGAATATTGATTTTAATTTATACAGGGAAATAATTGAATTTGCAAAAGCAAAAGGCATCCCGATTATAGCCCTTAACCTGAAGGCTGAACTGATGAAAAAGACAGAACAGTCCGGACTTGACGGTCTTTCAGAAGAGGAAAGAAAAGAAGTGCCACAGGACATGGATATGTCGGATGATTCGTACCGGCAGAGACTGAAGGAGATATTTGAAACCCATCCATCAGGAGGCACGTTCGATTATTTTTATCAGTCTCAGATACTCTGGGACGAGACCATGGCGCATTCGATAGCTGAATTTCTGAAGGAGCGTCCTGATTACCAGATGGTTGTGCTTGCAGGCGGCCAGCATATAATGTATGAATCAGGCATACCGCAGAGGGTAAATAGACTTACGGGAAAAAGATATGCAACGCTCATAAACGGCGCGCTTGATGACAACATAGGAGATTATGTGCTTTTCCCGAATTCTGTTAAGCCTCCCTTTTCAGCGAAACTGGGCGTGATATTACAGAAGAAAGATGAGAGGGTTGTTATAGAAGACATGTCTGCTGACAGCATAGCTTTGAAAGCAGGGCTAAAAGAAGGAGATATAGTTACAGAAGTTGATGCATGGAAGATAGATACAGTAGAAGATGTCAGGATTGCGCTGTACGATAAGAATCCCGGGGATACTGTAAAGGTAAAAATTATCAGAAAGAGATTTTTATTGGGAGATAAGGAAATGGAGTTTGATATTTCTCTATAGAGGATGGCTTTAAATCAGAACAGCTTGCTTCCTTTTTCGATATCTTCAGTTTTTATTGTCAGGTTATTATTTTCAAGTTTGCTCTTAAACATTATAGGGCTGCAGTCCTTGTTTTCCCATGCCTCGTCTGAAATCCTGAACTTAAGCTTGCATTCGTTGCAAATAAGGTCTGTACCTTCTTCATAGTAGCCTTTTTTCTTTTTATAGCATATATAACAGGCGTCAAAATATGCGGAGAGTTTTCCGGTCCCGTCGGTTCTTACAAAGAAATTTATGCGCTTGCCTGATTTTTTATATGTAAAAAAATGAACCTTCCCATCATTGACCTCGCTTACGGGTATAGATATGATTCCTTCTTTTGCTGTTATAACTTTATGCTCCTTCGGCAGATTACTGCACGCGGCAGAAAGGATTAAGACTAAGCTGAGAGTTAAAAATCGATATCCCTGCATTTTTTATTATAACAGATGTCCGCCACACGGATTGATGCCTATCAGTTGATTTTTTTTGGAAAGTGTTTGATAATTCAAGGGAATTAAGGAGTCGTGATTGACGAAAAAGGCTAGGAAAAAAGAAGATATTGAATCCTGTGAAAACAGGATAGAGTCGATATGAATCAAAGTTTTCACTGGAAACGCTTTTGGTGTGAACCTGACAAACAGTTTCAATTAGATGATTCAGGCTATTTGCTGAAGCCTGATGGTGAGTACGGAAAATATTTT
>CAKKPR010000113.1 GCA_919901705.1 Thermodesulfovibrionales bacterium
CTTAACAAAGGGGGAACTAGGGGGTTGTGAGGCAAAATACCTCTTCGCCTCGGCGAATCCGCTTGGGGCGGAGGAGTCAGCCCTGATTCTTACCGGGGCGAGGATGAGCGAAAATGCCATATCCTGTCTGTTCCCATAATTTAAAATAAACTTAACCGATTTGAATTAAGAAGACTTTTTTCGTTATTATAATAAACCATGCGAATTCTTGTTACAGGCGGGGCAGGTTTTATCGGCTCTCATATAGTTGATGCTTATATAAACTTAGGCCACGAGGTTTCGGTTATTGATAACCTTTCAACAGGGAATAAAAATAACCTGAACCCTAAGGCAAAATTTTATCAGGCAGACATCAGAGATGACCTTGCATCATTGATTAAGGACATTAACCCGGAAGTCATTAATCATCACGCAGCCCAGATTGATGTCAGGGTATCTGTCTCAAATCCTGCTTTTGATGCCGGAGCAAACATTATAGGCACGCTTAATGTTATAGAGGCAGGAGTTAAAAACAGGCTTAAAAAAATTATATTTGCTTCTACCGGCGGAGCGATTTACGGTGAACAGGATTGTTTCCCTGCAGATGAATTACATCCCACAAGGCCATTGAGCCCGTATGGTGTTGCAAAACTGGCGTGTGAAAAATATCTTTACTATTACAAACATAATTTTGGGCTCGATTATATTGCTCTGAGATATGCAAACGTATATGGCCCGAGGCAGAACCCTTTTGGCGAAGCTGGAGTTATTGCCATATTTACCCATAAGCTTATCAAGGGCGAGCAGCCTATGATAAACGGAGATGGATTGCAGACGAGGGATTATGTTTATGTTGGAGATATTGTGAAGGCGAATATAAAGGCATTAGGGACTGAATTTACAGGAGAGCTTAATATAGCCACGGGAGTAGAGACATCAGTCAACGAATTGTTCAGCAATGTTAGCAGAGTATCGGGTAAAAATATTATGGCATTGCACGGACCCGCTAAAAAAGGCGAACAGCAGAGGTC
>CAKKPR010000114.1 GCA_919901705.1 Thermodesulfovibrionales bacterium
GGACTATCGTCAAAATAAACCGTTCAAACACTATTCCTTGCCTTTGATAATTTAATCACTACCTTTTTATCCTCTAATCTGCTTCAGCCCCTTCTGTGCCTTTATATTGCCGGGATCAAATTTCAATGCCTTCTCAAACTGGCCGGCTGCCCTTTTAGTGAGTCCGGTCTTATGATATAAAAGGCCAAGGTTTGCATAGTGCTCTCCATTTAATGGCTCAAGCTTTATGGCCTCGAGCAAAGGTTCCTCTGCTTCCTTCAGCCTGTGCGGAATCTTTGTGAGGGCCAACGAGAGGTAACTCCAGTATTGAGTTTTTTTAGGATTTATTCCTGCAGCTTCTTTAAAAAGAACAACTGCGCCCTCGAAGTTGCCCTTCTTGAATTCATCCACGCCTTTTTTAAACTGCTCTTCATCACTTTCTTTTCGTGCTGCCTTTTTCTCTTTTGCCGGCCCGGCTGAAGCACTGAAATATTCCTTTCTCCTGGAATCATCCTTAAGCGTACTATAAGCCGTTGTAATGGCATCAGAGATCGCTGTGAGCTTGTCTATCAGCGTGGCGTCTGAAGCGCTGAGATGCCGGTCCGGGTGAAAATCCCTCGCAAGCCTGTAGTAGTTCTTTTTTATGGTTTCCGCGTCTGAATTTTTATCTATCTCAAGAAGCTCATGCATCTTTAACATATCAAGGTTAGAATAAATCTCGCCCACCCTTTTCATGAATTCTTCCTCTTCTTCAGCAAAAGGCTGCATCAAGTCTTCAAAAGACACTGTCTCAGTTGTTTCTTTTATTTCTCTGGACGCCCCCTTTTTTTCTTCGAGAATCCCGATGGACCATAACACATAAATAGTCTTCATCGCCTCAAATGAGTTTGTCCAGGAACTGTCAACAATTTCTTTAATTGTCTTTCTCCCGTCTATCATGGGAAGCATCTTTTTGTCATTAGGACTTAACTCTACATTCTGAAACAGGCTAAGCGGATCTTCAGAAAGCCTTAAGACTATTCCTGTGTCAGGCATCTCCTGCCTTATCCTGGTCCAGTTTTCTATTTTTTTCACTCCCTCATATATAAGATTGCCCATGCTCATCTTAAGAGTTATGACCTCCTGAGTCGGCACATCTCCTTCTGCAAAGTCAAATTCTCCATCCCCGAGCTGGAAAAGGCTGTAAATTATCTCTTTCACCTGATATTTAACTCCCCAGAAAAGGTCTTTGGGAATGAGATAACCGAGTTCTACAAGTATTGCGCCCTGACGTTTTTTTGTTGCCTTTAATATCTCTACGGATTTGTCGTATTGTTCAACAGTAATCTTCCCTGCCTTGAGCAGCATCTCACCAAGCCGGTCATCCTCGTAAGATGAAGAGGCAAATACAGCATCGCCTTTTATCAGATATATCTTCTTGGTAAAGTTAGGCGTGCTTACCGACAGGGTCCCTGTTGCACGTTTTCTGTTCAGCTGAACAAGTACCTTCGGGAGACTATAATCTCTTATGTTGCCTTTTAAAGGTATGTCCATTGTTTTTCCTTATTCATCAGTGATACCTCTTGACCTCAAACCTGAAAATTTTGACTTCCTCATCATCAGGAGACAGCCCTGCCTTCATCTTTGTGATTCTAAGCTGCTCCTCAACAGTATCAACTCCTTCAAGGTCCGGCAGAAGCAGCCCCTTTCTCTGCCACTTTGATACTATCACACCGTATTTTTTAGGGTTTAATTCTTTAATATCCTTAACCTCTTCGGGCAAGGATAGCACATCAACAGAATATACAAGGTCATTCAGTTCTTCTGACCGGACACAATGAAATCGCGGATCCTGCGTTGCAGCATATATCGCATTTTTTATAATCTCTGATGCAACATTATCACAGGCTGGCACAAATGACCCTATACATCCCCTTAGCTCTCCGTGTTTTTTCAGGGATACAAAGACCCCTGCCTTCTCTTTCATCTCGGGTATAAGTTCAGCGGGAGGTTCGATTGCGCAGCCCTCCTTGACATAGGTCTCAATTGCCTGCTTTGCAAGCCTTACCAATGGATGCATATCACTTCTCCCTGGAAATTGCGTAATCAGCAATACAGAGCATATAATCCCTTTCAGGGGAATCAGGGAATATCGAAAGCTCAGCCTTTGCCTCATTCACAATCCCCTCTGCCCTTGCGAGAGATTTTTCCAGAACATCATATTGCCTGAACAGGGCAAGTACCCTCTGAAGCCCCTGCTCTGAAAAATTATCTATGACCCGTTTTATCTCTTCTTTTTCATTATCCGAGGCATTCTTAAAAAGATAAATCAGAGGCAACGTAATTTTGCCTTCTTCTATGTCTTTACCGAGTTTTTTGCCAAGTTCACTCTCATCTGCCATATAATCGAGTATATCATCTGCCATCTGAAAAGCCGTGCCTGACTTAAGGCCAAACCTTGCAAGGGCGTTTTCTTCGGCGCTTGAACCAGGGCTTAATATCGCGCCAATCCTGCACGCAGCAGATATGAGTATGCCTGTTTTGGCAGATATTATTCTTGTATACTCCTCCTCTGTAATGCTGATATCTGAGGTTTTCTGAAGCTGTAATATCTCTCCCTCAGTCATACTTGTTGTGGCCTCAGAGAGCGCCTCCATTATCCTCTGACTCCTGAAAGACACTGCTTTTTTAAGGGCATTGGAATAAAGGAAATCTCCGACCAGAATTACAACCTGATTACCCCATATGGAATGGGCAGCTGCCTTCCCCCTCCTTAGTTTGGCGCCGTCAACAACATCATCATGGAGCAGCGACGCCATATGTATCAGCTCTATAATGCCTGCAAGAATTATGTGGTCAGTTCCCTTGTACCCGGCAAGCCGTGCGCCCGAAAGAAGGAAAAGCGGCCTCAGCCTCTTGCCTCCGCTCTCAAGCAGATATTTTCCTACCAGCGGTATGAGCGGGGCATCGCTCTTAAAAAGTTCTTCCAGCCTGACTTCAACCAGGCGGAGCTCAGCGTCATAGGCATCAAAAACCTTTTTTATATCCGTTGTCTTAATCATATCATCTCAGGTCAGAGCCTTAACTCATCAAGATTAACATCTTTCTTCATTAACTTTTTCAGATCTCTCGGCCTGAATGCGCCCTTCTCGGTAATAATCGCCGTTATATATTTTGCGGGCGTAACATCAAATGCCATGTTTCTAACCTTTACTCCATCAGGAGCAATCTGGCAGGCGCCGAATATATGCGTAACTTCTTCAGGTCCCCTTTCTTCTATCGGGATTTTATCTCCGGTTGAGATAGTAAAATCAATACTGCTCAAAGGAGCTGCAACATAAAAAGGTATCTTGTGCTCCCTGCACAACACAGCAACTGAATATGTGCCTATCTTGTTGGCAACGTCTCCGTTCCTGACAGTTCTGTCAGTGCCGACAATTGCAAGGTTTATCTCGCCCTTCTTCATAAGTGCGCCTGCGGAGTTGTCAGTAATCAATGTAACAGGAACTCCTGCCTGCATAAGCTCCCACGCAGTGAGTCTCGCACCCTGAAGAACAGGCCTTGTCTCATCAGCAATTACCTGAATCTTTTTGCCCTGTTCAATCGCAACAAACATGGGCGCTGTTGCTGTGCCGTATCCGCCTGTTGCAAGACTGCCTGCATTGCAGTGAGTAAGGACTGTATCGCCGTCTTTTATAAACTGCGCTCCCCATCTTCCGATTGCCTTATTAACCTCTATATCTTCTGCGTGTATCTTCTGTGCCTCTTCAATCAATAGCATCTTAAGTTTTGAAACCGATTCTTCTTTATTTTCTTTTAGGAGTTTTTTTATCCTTTCAACAGCCCATTTTATATTTACAGCAGTAGGCCTTGTTGAAAGAAGGGCGCTAAATACAGTTTCAAGCCCTTTCATGAATTCCCTGTAGTTCTTTGCTGTTATGTCCTGCGCGCCAAGAGCTATGCCCATGGCAGCTGCAATCCCTATCGCAGGCGCCCCTCTTATCCATAGCTTTTTAATTCCCTCTGCAACAATCTGATAATTGGTGCAGTCTATGAATTTTACCTCTACCGGAAGCCTGCTCTGGTCGAGCATTATTACCTTGCCGTCTTTCCATTCTATTGCCTTTACCATTAGACCTTTCCCCCTGCCGGAACAATATTTATAAAAACCAGAAATGCTGTAAGCCCGATTATAACCACCACTGTCCCCCATGAAATGTAATTGTAACTTTTTGGATTGGTGTATTCTCCCATTAATTTTTTGTTATTTACAAGCAATAAGGCATAAACAAGGACAAACGGCAGCAACAACCCGTTAATCACAGCTGACAGCACCATCAGAAAAACCAGCGGCGCCCCGGGTATCAGGACCACAAGTGACGCCAGCGCTATCGTCAATGTATATATCCACATGAACTGAGGGGCATCTTTAAATGTCTTATTAACCCCTGCCTCCCATCCCATTGCCTCGCATATATAGTATGCTGTTGCCAATGGCACTATTATAGCCCCGAGCAGAGAGGCATTGGCAAGGCAGAGAGAGAATATAAGATATGCGTAATCACCTGCCAATGGTTTCAAAGCCAGGGCTGCCTCTGATGCCTCATTTATCCTAATCCCTTGCGGAAACAGCAAAGTACCACACGTCACTATTATGAAAAAACTGATTATATCGGTTATGGAGCATCCGATAATAACATCCAGACGCGATGCCTTATACTGCTCTTTTGTTATTCCCTTTTCAGCAATGGAGGATTGAAGATAGAACTGCATCCATGGTGTTATGGTTGTTCCTATTATGGCTATGCTCAGCATTACATATTCCGAATCCCATCTGAGCTGCGGTACGAAGGTGCTTTTAAGGACAGGCCCCCACTCAGGCTTTGCCATTAACCCTGAGATAACATATCCAAAATACAAAAGACATGCAAATAAAAGTATCTTTTCAACAAACCGGTAACTTCCTTTTGTGACAAGCATCCATATGGAAATTGCGCCAACAGGTATCATTATATATTTACTCAACCCGAGTATCTCCATGCTTGCTGCCCAGCCTGCAAGATTGGCAACTGTGTTCCCGAAATTAGCTATGAGGAGGCCTAACATCATGAAAAATGCGGCCTTTATTCCATAATTTTCCCTGATAAGGTCGGAAAGCCCTTTCCCTGTTATAACACCCATGCGGGCTATCATCTCCTGTATTACAACAAGGGCAATGGTTGTTGGCACTAAAGTCCACAGCAATCCATAGCCAAAACGCGCGCCGGCAACAGAATATGTTGTGATGCCACTTGCATCATTATCTATATTTGCAGTGATTATCCCGGGTCCCATAACTGCAAGAAACAGGGCTATTTTCCTGTAGAGGCTCACACCTTTCTCCTTTTACGTTTTGCCGATGGAGGCAGAAGAATGTCAATTATGTCATCAACGGTTACGATGCCGTGCATGTAACCGTCTTCATCTACCACAGGCAGGGCCAGCAGGTTGTACTTGGATATAATTCCGGCAGCAACCATTTCGTCTTCTCCGGGAGAGACGGTCTTGAGGTTCGTCTCCATAATGTCAGCAATGAGGCAATCAGGCTCCGCAAGCAGCAGTTCCCTCAGCGAAGTAACGCCTACCAATTTCTCGTCTTTATCAAGCACGTAAATGTAATATACGGTTTCAACATCCCTGGCATTCACCTTAAACCGGTTTGATGCCTCTTTTACAGTCATCTCCGGCGAATAAGCAATATATTCGTTTGTCATAATACCGCCTGCCGTATCTTCCTCATGCCCTAAAAGTTCCTGAATATCTTCGGCATCTTCTTTTTCAAGGTTGCCCAGAATCTCATGCGCCTTTTCTGCAGGTATATCACTAAGCACATCGGCAGCCTCGTCAGGAGGCATTTCCTCTATGATGTCGGCAGCCTTTTCAGTGTCCATCCCTGTTATTATTGCTGCCTGTGCATCAGGTTCAAGCTCTGAAAGCATCTCAGCTGCGGTCTCAACATCAAGGTCTTTAATAAACGTAGCGCCCTCTTTGTGAGAGACCTGGCTTATTATTGCTGCAAGGTCTGCAGGATGTAATTCAGACATCATCTGTCTCGGTATAGTAAGGGATATTGCAGTAAGTTTCGGCTCCAAAGGCTGGATGTAGTCCCAGCTTATCAGATTATACGGGAGGTTCCCTCTCAAAACCCGCATGAGATCTTCTCCGCCTCTTTCAACTCCGAGCCTTCTCATTATGCCCCTCATACCGACATCAGCGGCTATAAGTACAGCCTCAGTATTAAATCCTTCGAGCTTGACATCATTCACCCTCACAACCTTTGCGCCGTTTGCATCAACAATCTGCTTATCAAAAATATCCCTGACTAACAAAAGGTCTTCCTCGCTCATTTCATATGTCTTAAGCCCTTCGCTGTAAATATTTGCAGAGATTATTCTCTTGTTGAATATGTTCAGGTCTGCCCATGGGAGACTGAAAAGCTTTCTCTTCTTCTCGACTATGAGGCTTGAAATCTTTGGCAATGCTTCGCCCTTCACTACCAAAAGGTCTTTAACCCTTCCGAGTTCTTCACCTTTTGGGTCAAGCACAGGTTTTTTTAATATTTCACTTACAAAAAGCTCACCGAAAAACGGCATTATCCTTCTCCATCATAAATTTTTAGAGGGATTTACGTTCTAAAAGTATAACTTAATAACTCTCTTTCGGCAATAGAAAACTGGATGATTTCATATGGATTTAAGGCAAAGATATAGTATTTGAGCGGTTTTATTTTGCGATATTCACAACCCCCTGAATCCCCCTTTGCTAAGGGGGAATTTAAGAGAAATAAAGAGCAAAATTCCTCTTCGCCTCAGCGAATCCGCCTGGGGCGGAGGAGTCAGCTGGCTTTAGCCCGAGAATGAGCGTCCGCCTCTGCGGATTCGCCGAGGAGAAAAAATACTATACCTTTGCCCCCAAAATACTTTATGGCATCCCGCAAATCATTCCTTTTTAAATCCGCTCACCCTCACCCCTATGAGCCTGACCTTCTTCTCCAGCTTAATCCTGCTCAATGCCTCAAAGGCTGCCTTCCTGATAACTTCATTCGAATCTGTAAACTCAGTCATTGTCTTTGCCCGTGTGTATGTCTTAAAGTCATCAAACCTTATCTTGATTGTCACAGTCCTGCATAAATATCCGGAGCGCTTAATATCTTCGGCAACTTCCTTAGTAAGGCCTGCAAGCACCTTTGCAATTGTCTGCCAGTCATTTGTATCCCGCTGAAAAGTCGTCTCCCTGCTCGAAGACTTCGGCTCCCAGTGAGTCACCAAAGGGCTCTCATCAATGCCCTTTGACGCCCCATGGAGATAATTGCCGTATGAAGGGCCGAAATGCTCTGTTAATTTTTCCAATGGCATTACTGTAAGCTCGCCTATTGTATTTATGTTAATACTCTTAAGATACGCCTCTGTTTTAGGGCCTACGCCCCAGAGCTTTCTGACAACGAGAGGCCAGATTATTTTTTCAACATCGCCTTCATTTATTATCGTGAGCCCGTCAGGCTTTTTTAAATCAGACGCTATCTTTGCAAGGAGTTTATTCGGAGCAATGCCTATCGAGCAGGTAATATCAAGTTCTGCCTTGATTTTCTCTTTAATCTTTTTTGATATTTCCTCAGAAGACTCTGCTGATTCAGAAATATCAAGAAATGCCTCATCAATTCCCACGTCCTCCATAACCGGACTGAATTCCCTGAGTATGTTTTTTACTTCCCCTGAAACCCTTGAATACTCTTCGTAATCAACAGGCAAAAACACAGCCTCAGGGCAGAGTTTGTATGCAGTCCTCAGCGGCAATGCAGAGTGTATGCCGAATTTTCTTGCCTCATAAGATGCAGTGGAAACAACCCCTCTCTGTGTCGGGTCCCCGCTTCCGCCTATGACAACAGGTTTGCCAATGAGTTCAGGATGGCGCTTCTGCTCCACAGCTGCAAAAAATGCATCCATATCTATATGAAGTATTCTGCGCATATAAAAGTAGTTTAACTGAATTGTCAGCAATTAGAAGCAAGAGAACGACTGAGAAAATATGTCATGCAGATTATTATCTATCTCTTGTCATTCCCGCTTGTCGGGAATCTGTTTTATTCCCCCT
>CAKKPR010000115.1 GCA_919901705.1 Thermodesulfovibrionales bacterium
CTGTCAACCAAAATTGTGCCCCCATGGGATACAATGATCTTATGGACTATTGCAAGGCCAAGTCCTGTGCCTTTTTCTTTTGTTGTATAGAAAGGGAGAAAGATTTTTTCCTTAATGCCATCCGACATCCCATGGCCTGTATCTGACACTGTTATCTCCATATAATCCCCCATATCTTTATATCCGAAACTCAGTTTCCCTCCGTCTCTCATCGCCTCAACCGAATTCTGAATAAGGTTCGTGAATGCCTGCCTCAGGAGTATTTCATCGCCTGATATAAAGAGCGTTTTATCAATATCCATGGAAACCTCTATATTGCTGATATTGCCGGCTATGCTTGCTATACAGCTCTGTATCACAGCATTAAGATTAACCTTGGAAATTATTAAATCCACCGGCCTTGCAAAAGACAGGAAGTCCGAGATAATCCTGTCCACGACCTCAACCTCTTTTGATATGGCCTCAACAGTCGGCAGCAACGCAGCATCTACCTTTCTGGAAAGTAATTTCGTATAACCCGCAATCACTCCCAGTGGATTCCTTATCTCATGTGCAATGCCTGCGGACATCTCACCAAGGCTTGAGAGCCGTTCCCTGAGTTCTGCCTGGGATTCGAGCGCCTTAAGCTCTGTGAGGTCGGTAAAGACAAGGATATGGCCTATATCCCTTCCTTCGCTGTCACGAAGGGGTGAAAATGTAAGCCCCAGCCATACCCAGCGGCCGCTCGATGTCCGGTACTGTATTTCCCCTCTCTCAACGGATTTCCCTTCTTTAAGGATATTTGATATCGCCTTGCCCAGGGCTTCCAGATAGTCCTTTCCAATTATGCTTTCTGCACTGAGTTCAAGTATCTTTTCTGCGGGTGAATTTATGCTCTCAATCTTCAATTCCCGGTCAAAGCTTATTACTCCGCTGGGAACGCTCTGCAGGATGTTTTTATTATAGCTCTCCACATCCTCTGCCCTCTGCTCAGCTATCTTCTTTAATATCTCCAGCTCTTTTTCTTTTTCCTTCAGTTTTGCTACAAGTTCATGAAAGGTGTCTACAACAAAGCCGACATTGGATGTATCCTTATGCTCTGATTTTTCCTTTTTGCTCCTGAATTGTAAATATGATTTAAGAAGATAGGAAAAGATTAAAATTAAAAGAAAAAATACAGATGCTAATAAAAATATTGCTCCGGGATTCATCTGTGCCCAAGATACCAGTAAAGAATTTCCTGGCCGTAAAAAAGGGTGATAACAGCGCCTGCAGACAGGTATGGCCCGAATGGTATCTTGGTCTTCCTTCCCTTGCCCTTAAATACCATTAAAGATATTCCCCAGACAGAACCAAGAAGACTGCCCAAAAAAGTCGTCAGCAGCACAGATTTCCATCCCATCAAGGCCCCAACCATTGCCATCATCTTTATATCTCCTCCCCCCATTCCGCCCCTGCTCAAAACAGCAACCATATAAAAAAGGCAAAAACCTGTCAAGGCCCCTATGATAGATGCCTTATAACCGAGCAGAGCCCATCTCAAAAACGGGTCAGGAAGCATTAATGAACCTGCAACAAGCCCTATAAAAATACCCGGCAGTGTTATGCTGTCAGGTATTATCTGAAAATCAAGGTCAATAAATGTTATGACAATCAGCGCAGAGGCCAATATAAAATAAATGAGCGTATGCCATCCAAACCCAAACCTCCAGATTAATGCCATATAAAACAAAGCGTTCATGGCTTCAACCAGCGGATACCTGCAAGATATATGTGACTTGCAGGACCTGCATTTCCCGCCAAGCATCAGATAACTGAAAATTGGAACATTGTCATATATTTTTATAGGCGTGTTGCATAAAGGACAATGTGATGGCGGCAATATTATTGACTCCCCCCTTGGCATCCTGTATATGCAGACATTCAGGAAAGAGCCGACAACAGAGCCGAAAAGAAAAACTATTCCATATAAAATTATTTCCTGCATCTTTAAATCTTACCCTTCTTACCCTTCTTAACCTTCTATACTGCTCACCTCTGACGCCTTTTTCTTTATATCGTCAAGCTCGGCATCAAGCCTCTCAATCTCA
>CAKKPR010000116.1 GCA_919901705.1 Thermodesulfovibrionales bacterium
TTGCAGAAAAAATAGGGACAAAACAGCCGGCGCTTTCGAGGCTTGAAAGGGGCGGGTTCAGAAATGCCTCTGTAGATACATTAAGAAAGATTGCTGATGTGCTCGATGCCAGGCTTGTTATAAAACTACAGCCCAAAAGGATTAAACATCAAACTGTAAGATAGGCTCAGGAACCAAACAATTCTTCTATCTTCTTCCCTATATCCTTTGCCTTCATGAACGAAGTGCCTATGAGCACTGCATCAATGCCGGCAGCTTCAAGCCTCAGAATATCATCCCTTGTCTTTATCCCGCTTTCGCTTACGACAATCTTTTCTGAAGGAATCTCTTTTTTAATCTCAAACGTATTGTTCATGTCAATCTTCATTGTTTTAAGATTTCTGTTATTGATGCCGATTATGTCTGCATCTATACTTAAAGCCATATCGAGTTCCTTCATGTCATGGACTTCGAAAAGCACCGAAAGCCCCAGTTCTATTGCAAGATGAAGATATTCTCCTGCCTGATTTTTATCGAGTATTGACGCAATCAGAAGTATTGCATCAGCCTCGTTTGCCCTTGATTCATAAATCTGGTATTCGTCGAATATGAAGTCTTTTCTTAGTAGCGGTATCGTTGTAACCTTTTTAACTTTTGAGATAAATTCGAGATTGCCCTGAAAAAAATCTTCTTCGGTAAGTATTGAGATAACGCTAGCCTGTTTTTCATAAATAGATGCTATTTCAACAGGATTAAAATTTTCTCTTATAATGCCTTTTGATGGAGATGCTTTTTTAATCTCTGCAATCAGTTTGATTCTTTCAGATGGTTTTCGCTTTAGTGCAGCCTTGAAATCCCTTGGTTTTTCAATGTCAGAAATCCTTGGCTTGAGGGCGCTTAAGGGCGCCCGGTTTTTTGCAAGGCTCAACCTTTCCTTTTTCTTTGCAACTATCTCATCCAGAATTCCCATGAGAGGATTTTATAGAAACAGCCTCACATTTTGCAAATTTAGTAAATAAGGTTAATGTGCATATTTGCGGATAACAGGAAGGAGACAACATTTTCGCTCATTCTCGGGCTGCCGCCCTCCGAGGATTTTGTCTCTTTATTGTTTCAAATATTTACTATATGACTATCGCCAAAATAAGCCGCTCAAATATTCTCTCCTTCCCGTTATTGCTCTTATTGCATTTTTTCAGATACTTTTTTGCTATAATTCCACAATGGTTAAAAGGATTATATTAGCGCTTTTTTTGCTTGCCCTTGTTATTGAGGCGGGAATTTTCGGTTACATGTGGATAGAGGGATGGGATATTCTTGATTCACTGTATATGACGATTATTACCATAGCCTCTGTTGGATATGGGGAAGTGAACCCACTCTCACCGGATGGCAGGATATTCACCATATTTCTGATTATATTCGGGATGGGTGTTCTGCTGTTCGGGATTTCAACCTTCACGGCTTTTCTGGTTGAAGGTGAGTTGAGCGAAATACTTAGGAGGCGAAAGATGGAGAAAAGTATCTCAGGATTAAAAGAGCACTATATTGTCTGCGGAATAGGCACGGTCGGAAGGCATGTTATTGATGAACTCCATAAAACAGGGAGACCCTTTGTGGCTATAGATGCCAATGAAGAGCTATGCAGGCAACTGGCTGAAAAGGGGATGCTTTTTGTTAAAGGCGATGCAACAAGCAGTTCAGTCCTTAAGTCTGCAAATGCTGCAAATGCAAAGGGGGTATTCTGTTCGCTGCATACTGATGCCGAAAACCTTCTCCTTATTCTGACGGCGAAAGGAATAAATCCCTCATTGAAGATTGTTTCAAAGGCTGAGGAAGACGAATCGGAAGACAAGATGAAAAGGGCCGGCGCTGATGGAGTAGTGCTCCCAAAGTTTATTGGTGGTCTCAGGATGGCTTCCGCAATGATAAGGCCGGAGGCGGTTACTTTTCTTGATAAGATGTTGAAAGGCCAGGATGAGACGTACAGGGTGGAGGATATTAATATAACTGCTGGTTCTGTCTTTGCCGGCAAGACATTAAAGGCTTCAGGACTTTTGGACAAGAAAGGGATAAGTGTTGTTGCAGTAAAAAAAGGGGAGAGGTATGTATTTAATCCGGGCGGAAACGAAATGCTTGAAATAGGGGATGTATTAATACTCATTGGCGAAACCAAAAGTATAAGAGAGATGAAGATAAGTTAAGGATGAGCGCTGAATTGTCTATGACTCCCAGAGATGGGAAAAAACATATAGCCAGGGCTGCAGGTATTATGTCCATAGCCACGTTCATAAGCCGTGTTCTCGGCTATGTAAAGGACATGATACTGGCTATTTTTTTTGGCGCATCAGGTTTATCTGATACATTCTTTGTTGCCTTCAGGATACC
>CAKKPR010000117.1 GCA_919901705.1 Thermodesulfovibrionales bacterium
GAAATACATAGATGCTGATTATATCAGACAAAATAAGAAATCGTCAAAAGGCATACGATAACCGAAAAATAGACATAGAACTATAAACGCTTGAATTACCTGTCATTGCGAGAACCCGAAGGGTTCGTGGCAATCTCATCGCAAAAAGCGAGATTGCTTCGTTTCACTCGCAATGACAACTTTCTATGTCTATTTTTCGGCGACAATCAGCAGGTAAATGAGGGACACAGCATTTTCACTCATTCCCGGGCGGATGCAGTTCCCCAAAACTTAAATATGTTATAATTCATGCGATGAGCAAGAAGCTTTTCATGAGGGGCAACGAGGTAATTGCAGAGGCTGCAATAAATGCCGGCTGCCGTTTTTATGCAGGCTATCCGATAACCCCGCAGAATGAAATCCCTGAATACATGTCATGGCGGATGCCTGATGTCGGGGGGATATTTATTCAGGCTGAAAGCGAGCTTGCAGCAATAAATATGGTTTACGGCGCTTCTGCCGCAGGCGCAAGGGCCATGACGTCTTCGAGCAGCCCCGGCATAAGCCTCAAACAGGAAACGATCTCATACCTCGCCGGCGCTGAACTTCCCGCGGTCATCGTGAATATGCAGAGGGGAGGCCCGGGACTTGGAAATATATCAGGAAGCCAGGCAGATTATTTTCAGGCAGTGAAAGGAGGCGGGCACGGGGATTACAAACTGCTTGTATATGCGCCGTATAATCTTCAGGAACTCTGGGACCTTACAATGCTTGCCTTTGATAAATCAGATGAATACAGGAATCCTGTGATGATCCTCGGAGACGGGATTCTCGGCCAGATGATGGAGCCTTTTTATCAAACGCCATACGTAAAGCCCGTGCTTCCGCCAAAAACATGGGCTCTGACAGGCTGCAAAGGAAGAGGGCCTAATGTAATCAAATCTCTTTATATGGGCGAGGGCGAACTGGAATTTAGAAACAGCATCCTTCAGGAAAAGTATAAAAAGATGAGAGACAAAGAGGTGAAGTTTGAGGCCATAGGCGTTGAGGATGCTGAATTAATAGTTGTTGCCTTTGGTATCGCAGCAAGGATAGCGCTCTCTGCTGTAAAAAGATTAAGGAAGGAAGGTTTTAAAATAGGGTTTTTCAGGCCAATAACCCTTTTTCCGTTTCCGGAAAAAGAGCTC
Organism: Thermodesulfovibrionales bacterium; assembly: GCA_919901705.1. Lineage (GTDB taxonomy): Bacteria > Nitrospirota > Thermodesulfovibrionia > Thermodesulfovibrionales > UBA1546 > SCSY01. Next base: position 1,167 of record CAKKPR010000117.1, read on the forward strand.
GCAGCTCTTGCAAATGCCGACAGGCGGTTTATTACAATCGAACTTAATGCAGGCCAGATGGTAGAAGATGTAAGGCTTGCTGTTAATGGAAAATCAGAAGTGTTTTTCTACGGAAGAACAGGCGGTGCTATAATGACCCCTGAAGAAATATATGAAGAGCTAAGCGCTTCTCCCAGGTTTCAGGCCGGAGCGGCTGTCCTTAAAAGTTAGCGCCTTCCGGCTGCCTCCTTTGTATAATTCTTTTTCTATTTCTTTTGGCGGCATAATCTTTACCTCCGGAGTCAGCCGCGCCTTTGCCTTAAGCCTGTCACAAACTGTTTTTTGAAAAGAAGGGTCTTTCCTGTTTGTGCCTACAAGGACTCTTACATGGTCTGTATAATCAGGGCCTGTGTATGCCTCTATCTGATAATTTATAATATCCTTGATTTCGAGCAGGGCATTTTCGATGGTCTTTGGATAGAGCGTTACGCCTTTAACCTTTAACCTTTGATGTTTGCGGCCTATAATCGGCCCTATGCGGAGCGAGGTCCTGCCGCAGCTGCACTTGTCTGAAATTTTAAAGGTGATGTCGCCTGTTTTGTAGCGGATGAAAGGCATGCCTTCGACCTGGAGCGGGGTGACCACAAGTTCTCCGGTTTCCCCGTCTTTAAGGGGATTTCCTTTATCGTCCACAATCTCCGCGATAACAAGGTCGGGATGGGAGTGGAGCCCGTTGCGGTATGGGCATTCGCAGAAGGAAAGTGCCGCCTCTGTAATTCCATATGTTGAAAAACATTTCTTGCCCCATGCGTCCTCAACCAGCTTTCCAAGGCTGGTCAAAGAAAAATCAGGATTCCGTATGCTCTCGCCTATCAGCACAATCCTTTTCAGGCTGGCATTTCTGGTGGACAGGCCTTCTTCTTTGGCATGCCTTGCCAGCGCAACCATGAAGGACGGAACTGCCACCATCCCGGTTGGTTTGAGTTTTTTGATAAGGGACAGGTTCCTTCGGGCATTTTGAGGCCCTATCCTTACCACGCCGGCACCCAATCTGAGAAGCCCTCTGTAATATGCCATCCCTGCAATAAAAAGGTTGTCACTCGTAACAGCTATCTGAAACAGGTCATCAGGTGTTGCCCCTGTATATCCAAAACTTTTCTTTTCATTTTCTGCAAGCCTTTCAAGGTCTCTTTCTGTTAAGGCAATAAATACAGGCTCTCCGGTAGTGCCTGTAGTGGCGACGATTTCTGCAATCTTACTCTTTGGCACAGCCAGAAAGGCCCAGTTGTCCTTTTGCAGATAATTTTTCGTTGTGAAGGGGAGCCTCTGTAAATCTTCAAGCTTTTTAATATCGTCCGGAATTATGCCTGATTTTGCGAAGGCCTTTTTATAAAATGGGGAGGTCCTGTACGCCCTTTGAAGGGTATCTTTTAAAAGCCTGAGCTGGATGCTCTTTTGCTTTTGTGGTTCAAGATAGTCTATGTCTTTAAATATTTTCAGGTTCATCGTGAAATAAAGTCATAATACCATTTCAATATCTTTTTCGTAAATGGCTTAAAAATAATTCGCAGCATGATTAAAATGAAATTGACTTTGAAAAACAGGTC
>CAKKPR010000118.1 GCA_919901705.1 Thermodesulfovibrionales bacterium
ACATGGATATTGCCGTCCCCTGCATGCCCGAAGTTTACTATCTTTATGCCGCTTTCTTCGGAGAGTCTTTTAAGATACTTAAGCATATCAGGTATCTTATTCCTCGGCACAACAATGTCTTCATTTATCTTTGTAGGGCTCAGGTTATAAAGCGCAGGCGATACTGCCCGTCTTGCCTCCCATAACTTGCCCCTTGCAGCAGCATCTTCTGCCATCTTCACCTCGGCATTAAGCGAGGTGCAGATATCCGCTATTTTTGCCGCCTCTTTTGTTATTGCCGCAGGATGGCCGTCGAGCTCGATGAGCAGTAGCGCCTCAACCCCTTTTGGAATACCAACGGGCTTGAAACTTTCAACTGCTGCAATTGTTTCTGCATCCATGAACTCAAGTGTCCTTGGTATTACCCTGGATGCTATTATTTTTGAAACCGCAGTGCCTGAGGCCTCAAGGTTATCAAACATAACAAGCAGCGTAATAACCTCCTCCGGCAAAGGAAGTATCCTGAGGCGAATCTTTGTTATCACTGCAAGGGTTCCTTCTGAGCCCGTAAGCAGCCTTGTCAGGTCATACCCGACCACTCCCTTAGGGGTTCTTACGCCTGTAGTTATAATCTCGCCATTGGGCAGAACTGCCTCAAGCTCCATCACATAATCTTTAGTGACACCGTATTTCAATGCCCTTGGCCCGCCGGCATTTTCTGCAACATTTCCTCCGATTGTGCAGAAGTTCATGCTTGCAGGATCAGGCGGATAAAAGAATCCAAGGTATTCAAGCTCGCGCTGAAGCCTGCCGTTTATCATCCCCGGTTCCACTATGACATTAAGATTTTCAGCGTCAAGCGCTATCAGCCTGTTCATTTTTTCAAAACTTAGTACAATAGACCCCTTCAATGGTATTGAGCCGCCTGTCATGCCGGTGCCTGCGCCCCTTGGCGTAACAGGGATTTCATTCTGCCAGGCATATCTCATTACCCTGACAACTTCCTCTGTGTTTTTTGGCCAGACTACTGCGGAGGGAACTCCTTCAAGTCCTGAAGCATCAAAGCCGTAACAGACCAGGTCTTCGGGTTCTGTTGATATCTTTATATCAGGCAGTACATCAGTGATTCTGCTTATAGTGTAGCCCGGCGTCATCATGTAATTCGCAGAGTATTCGTGTGGCAGAGGGCCAGGGCCAGGGCATCTGCACTATCCGCAGACAATTTGACCTTTAGATTCAGCATCATTGCAACCATCTCCTGAACCTGATGTTTTTCTGCCCTGCCATATCCTACAACTGCCTTTTTCACCTCAAGGGCGCTGTACTCATAAACAGGAATCCCGTGGGAAGCTGCCGCCACAAGCGCCGCACCCCTTGCCTGCCCGAGCGTCAGCGCCGCCTTTATGCTCTTTGCGAAAAAAACCTTTTCAATTGCAACCTCATCCGGAGAATATTCTTTTATGATATCTGAAAGGCCGTTATAAATTTCCCTGAGCCTTGCCTCGAGAGGCTGTTTGGAAGAAAGCATTATCCTCCCTGATGCGACATAGGCCGGATTCACTGCAAAAGTCCTGTCGGTTGCGACTCGACTCTCCGAGAAGTTCGAAGTGCCGGCCTTAAGACCTTCCATGCTGCGCCTTGGCGCTTCAGCGCTTATAATTCCATAACCACAGACAATACTTCCGGGGTCTATGCCGAGTATGAGCTTTGACCTATTTTTTTCTTGGCGCCTCAAATAGTATCTCCTCCACCATCTGGCAGAGGACATGACCAAGCGTTATGTGGGTTTCCTGAATCCTCGGGGTATTATCAGACGGGACGATGAATGCATAGGTAGCCTTTGATGCAAACTTCTCTCCTTTAGCTCCGGTAAATGCAATTGTCTTTAATTTCTTTTTCCTTGCCACGTCCATTGCTTTCAGAACATTAGCGGCGCTGCCGCTTGTGCTGATGGCAAGAACAATATCGCCTTCAGACCCGATTGCCTTCAGCTGTTTTGCAAAGATCTCCGAATAGTCATAATCATTAGCAATAGCTGTGATTATTGCCATGTCAGTGTTAAGTGCAATTGCAGGAAGGCTCGGTCTCTCTTTTTTGAATCTGTTGACAAATTCAGCGGCTATATGGGAAGCATCTGTTGCGCTCCCTCCGTTACCGAAAAGGATAAGTTTCTTGCCGTCGTTAAAGGTGTCTGCTATGACCTTTGATACTTCTACTATGGTATCAATGTTGTCTTTTACAAACTTCTCTTTAACGCTGATGCTTTCTTCAAATGCCTTTAATATTTTTTCTTTCATGTCCAGGTTTTTTCCTTCGGGAAACAGAAGATTTATACAGATAGAATAATTCAACCGGACTTTACATGTCAATTAAATTTTGGTTTAGTTTTATCCGGAATAGAGCTAAAATAGAAACATAATGATAAATATCCGGAAAAATGGCCAGACGTCTGATAATATGGAAAGGGCGTCAAGATTGCGGGAGGTCTTTGAGGCCCTCTGCGAAAGGAACAAGAACGTTCCTGTTATTGTAGAAGGCAAAAGGGATGCGGCTGCCCTCAGAGAACTTGGCCTTGATGGCGAGATAATAACACTTCACAGCGGACAGA
>CAKKPR010000119.1 GCA_919901705.1 Thermodesulfovibrionales bacterium
TTGCAGACTGCATTGCATCCTTAGCTCTGTAAATATCACTTTCATCCATCTTGCTACCTCCTTTTGATTTAGAGTCCCGATAAATCGGGATTTATTTAAACCTTGAAAATCAAGGTGTTGCTAACGCTTCCAATCCTTCTCCTCCCTTAAATATATCGTCCTATGCGGGAATGGAATCTCAATGCCTTCTTCTTTGAACCTCTTAAATATCCTCTTCCTCAACTCATGCTGTGCAAGATACTGGTCAACGAATTCCTGAACCTGACAGATAAGGGTGAAATCCAGAGAGCTGTCGCCAAAGCCCGGAATGAATCTTACAAAAGGCTCCGGCTCTCCGAGCAGTCCCTGTACTTGTCCGACGGCTTTCTTTGCTTCTTCGACAAGTATCTTTTCAACCTTCTCAGGATCAGAGGAATAACTCACTCCTATAGGAATCAGCAGGGACATCCTCTTTTCCGGCAGATAATAATTGGTCACAACGCTCTGCGCCAGCTTGCTGTTCGGGATTATGACTGTGTTATTCGGAAGCATCCTTACCCTCGTAGTCCTCCATGTAATATCCTCCACATAGCCCTCCTGTCCTGTCTCGAGTTTTATGAAGTCTCCAACCCTTATGGATTTTTCGACAAGTATATGGATTCCTGCAAAAAGGTTTGCCAGCGTGTCCTGAAGTGCAAGGGCAACCGCAAGACCTCCAACTCCAAGAGCAGTAATAAGTGGAGTTATGGAAACGCCAAGGAGACTGAGTATTATCAGAAAACCAACAACAAGAATCGTGCCTTTCAATATTCCATATGCAAGTCCTGTAGTAGGAATGGGCAGGTCTAATTTCTGAATATAATTTTTGGATATTTTACCTGATAGACTTGCAGTAGCAATAGTAATGGATAGTATTACAATTATGTGAATTGCCCTGCTAAAATAAAATACATATTTTTCAGGGAAATCGGAGACAGCGACACCGATATAAAGCCCGATGGCAATACACCAGTAAATGGACGGAGTCTTTAATGATTTAATTATTATGTCGTCAACCTTAGTCTCTGTCTTCTCCGCCCATCTGTGCAAAAATCTAAAAGCAACACTCCTTGCTATTAATAACACAGATGCCGATATTAGGGCCGCCGCAGCAGGTATAACTATCTCTTTTAAACCAACACTCATCATTCCCCCTTATTTTTTAGCAACAACAGCCGTTGGCATTATAGAAACAAGCCTTTCATCCATCCGACTTTTAAAAGCTCTAAATTCAGCCATGAATCTTCTTGGAATGGAATTCCCCCTCGGTAAATTCACTGTGAGCGGATTAACAGATTTATTGCCAATCCTTATCTCGTAATGTAGATGCGGTCCTGTTGCAAGACCTGTTGCGCCGACGTATCCAATCACCTGTCCCTGTTCAACCTTTAGCCCTCTTTTAATTCCCCTGTTAATCCTTGATAGATGTCCATAATATGTCTTCCAGCCGTTAGAATGTCTTATAACTACAAGCTTGCCGTATTGACCTTTATAACCGGCAAAATTAACCGTCCCGTTACCGACAGTTGAAACAGGCGTTCCGGCTGGAGCTGCATAGTCAAGTCCATGATGCGGTCTGTATATCTTTAATATTGGATGGAACCGCCCTGATGAAAAACCCGAACTTATACGCCTGAAACTTAGAGGCGCCTTTAAAAATGCCTTCCTAAGTGATTTCCCTTCGTCATCGTAGTAGCCAGCCTTTCCATTATGCTCAAATCTGTACGCGCAGTATGTTTCACCATTATTTACAAACTCTGCGGAGAGTATATCCCCATATTTTTTAAATTCTCCATCCAGATAAAATCCTTCAACAACGATCTTAAATGCATCCCTATTCCTCAGGTCTACTGTGAAATCTATATCCCATGCAAATATATCTGAAAGCTCAAGAGCCAGGAGCACGCGGTCTCTGCTCTCCCCGATGGATGAGATAAGGTTATCTTTTATTACTCCTCCAATGTGCAGAATTTTTTTCTCATATTTCACGTCTACCTTTTTTGCGAGAAAGCCCGTCTCTGTGCGATTGACGCGTAGAATAGAATCGTCATTTATCCAGTAGGCAAAGGACTCTATTTGTTTATTATCGTCAATCACTATTTTATATGGCTGTTCAAGCTTTAATTCACGTAACTTATGAATATTGGCAGACGCTTCTCTTACCATAAGGCAGTCTTTTATCCTGAGATTGTATTTTTTAAAGATGCTGAATAAACTTTCCCCTGATTTAACGAAACCTGTTATCTCAGTATGCGTAGCATGGGTATGTTTTTCTTTAAAATTGGCAGGAGCGTATTTTGAGTTGTAATAATATCCTATAAAACCCAGCAATACGCTCCCGACAAAAAATAATAAAAAAACGACTTTTACCATCTTCTGTCTATTCATTATCAGATGACCTCTCAATTACCTTATGTTGTATTTTTTACCCATCTCTTCCAGCTTCTTCTTTGCGAGTTCTGCCTCTTTGGATTTAGGATATTTCGCCATCAGATATTCAAAAATCCCTCTGGCAGCTTTTTTGTCTCCGAATTCAATAAAGGCATAGCCCTGCTTCAGTAAAGCGCCAGGAGCCTTTTTGCTATCAGGATAATTTTTAAGCAATGCGTCGTATTCGACGATAGCGCCTGCATAGTCCTCTTCAGCATAGTATGTTTCTCCTATCCAGAACTGTGCATTATCAGCAAGATTGTCCTTCGGGAATTCCTTTATAAACGCCTCGAATTTTTCTCTTGCCTCCTTATACTTTTTGTCTTTGAAGGTGGCGTAGGCTGCCTCATACATCTTTGCGGGGTCTTTTATCTCAGGCGCTTTTGTTTCCGGGATCTTTGCATCTTCAGATTCCTTCTTATCTTTCTTGATTTCCATTTTACCTTTTGTTTTGGTGTCGGTATCAGTTTTTGAAGAGAGCCTTCCCTGCAGTTCCTTAATCTGTGCTTCAAGGGCATTTATCTGTGAGCGAAGCAGTTCCATTTCTGAAGCGGTGTCTTTCAGTGTCTTATCAATGAAATACTTGCTTTCATCAAACCTGCCAATAAGTGTCTGGAGGTCCTTTGATATTCCCGCTATATCCGAGCGCAGAGCAGCCTCGCTTTCCCTAATGGCGTTTAAGGCATCTTCTTTAGCTGACTTCTCTTTCACATCAGCCAATGCTGTCTTTGTGTCAGAGGCATCTTTTTTAATATCAAACGACTCTCTTTTGAGCTGATTTATCTCGCCTTTCAGCATCTCAAAATCAGCTGTAGTTGCACAGCCGGAGATAAACAACAGAAGTAAGAATATTGCCTTTTTCATTGTCGTTGCCTGTTGCTTATTTCACTACAAAGTGAGCCCTTCTGTTTTTCTGCCAGCATTCTTC
>CAKKPR010000120.1 GCA_919901705.1 Thermodesulfovibrionales bacterium
CTCCTTTTTCTAATAATGCATCTCTTGCATTAACGGTCAAATTCATAAGGGCCTGACTTATTTGAGCAGGGTCAGCCTTTACATAAGGGAGGTCTTTCGATATGGAAAGCTTTATCTCTATGTTATCCTCGATGATGCGCTGAAAGGTTGTTAAAGAATCTTCCAGGAAACTATTGAGATTCATCACTGTGAATGCAGGAGGGAGCTTTCTTCCCATTAAAAGAATTTGTTTGATAAGATCCGCGGCCTTCTGGCTTAAATTAAATATTTGTTTCAGGGCTTTTTTGACATAGGGCTCGGAGGTCTTCATCTCTGCGAGCTGGACATAACTCAATATGCCTGTAAGTATATTATTAAAGTCATGCGCAACCCCTCCTGCCAGGGTGCCGAGGGCCTCCATTTTCTGCGACTGAAGCAACCTGTTTTCGAGGGCTGTCTTTTCCTCGGCGGCTTTTTTTATGTCTGTCAGATCAGTGCTTAGCGTGCTTGATTTGAGAAAATTGCCATGTTTATCATATAGTGCGTTGCCCCTTACGGAAACAGGAATTTTTCTGCCGTCTTTAGCAATGAATACATATTCTGCCTCAGCATAGCCGATTTTTTTAAGTATATTAAATCGCTCATCAAACACACTCCGGCTCTCGGGGCCCAGTATCATGGTCAGGTGCTGTCCGATAAGCTCATCTTTTCTATAGCCGAGAGCATTAAGTTCAGTATCATTGCACTCTATAATCACTCCGTCAGCATTTACCGAGTGGAGCATCACTGGGGCGCCATTGTAAAGCTCTCTGTATTTTTCTTCAGACTGCCTGAGTTTTTTTTCGAGATTACTTTTTGCCATATTTAGGACATATCCCGGACATGCTGGCAATAAGCCACACGGCCTTAAGACTGATATAGTTAAATTATCGGTGTTTTTTAATAAAACTTTAAATATATGTGAATATTTTCTCATAATTCCTTTATAATTTGAGACTTTTGAAAAAGTCCTTTTGGAATGTCATTGCGAGGAGCAGAAGCGACGTGGCAATCTATAAGTCATTGTTTTATATAAGGGCGAGATTGCTTCGCTTTGCTCGCAATGACAATTAGTGCGGGTTTTTCAGCAGGCTCAATTTGTATTTATTTTGGATAGAAGGGAAGGAAAGACATGGTTGATGCTATAGGAAAAAAAATTTTGTGGCAAGGGAAATTTTTAAGATGTATGGGTATAACCTACAGGGATTCTTCAGGGTCGGTAAGAAGCTGGGAGGCATTTGAGAGGGTGAGTTGCGATGGAATCGTTGCAATCGTGCCTGTTACAGCAGAAGGAGAGGCGCTTATCATCCGGCAGTTCAGGCCTGCTGTTAACGGCTATGTGATAGAGTTTCCTGCAGGGCTTAATGATAAAGGTGAAACCCTTGAGGCGGCCGCAAGAAGAGAACTGCTTGAGGAAACCGGATATTCTGCAGAGGAATTGATTTTTCTTGCAGAAGGCCCGATATCATCAGGCTCTTCAAGCGAGATACTTACTGTATATCTTGCAAAGGGTCTGGAGTTTAAGGGTATTGACCAAAGGGATGAGACAGAGGACATCGAGGTTTTAAAGGTTCCAATAGCTGAACTTTATGACAGGTTGACTCTTTTAAACGCACAGGGAAATGCCATTGACCTGAAGATATTCGGATTAATGGAGCTTGCAAAAAAACATCTTTAAGAGGGTTTCTGAGGTTCCTCTTCAGATGAGAACTGGAATGATTCGTATTTTGTTACTCGGTTTCTTCCTGAGGTTTTTGATTCATAGAGGGCTTTGTCTGCATTTTTCACAATAGAATCAATAGATTTTCCATCAAGGGGAAAAGTTGCCACCCCTCCGCTTATCGACACATATCCGAGAGGTTGTTTTTCCCTGTGCGGGAAAGGACATGATTCAATAGCCTTTCTTATCTTTTCAGCATAAAGTACGGCGTTATTTTTTTCTGTATTAGGCAGGAGTACGATAAATTCTTCGCCGCCGTATCTGGCGATGGTATCCGTAGAACGGGTGTTTTCCTTCAGGAGCTTGCTAAGTCCTTTGAGCAGAACATCTCCCTCCACATGGCCATTTTGGTCATTATATTTTTTGAAATGGTCGATATCAAACATAAATACTGATAAAGGGAAATTATAGCTTAACGCCTTTTGTGCATCTTCGAGCGCCCGCTCAAAAAAGTGTTTTTTATTATAAAGTCCTGTTAGGGCGTCTGTTATTGCCTCTTCCTTTGCAGAAGTCAGATACTCACAGTTTTGCA
>CAKKPR010000121.1 GCA_919901705.1 Thermodesulfovibrionales bacterium
CCGCACACGGCTTTCCGACGGTCTTCGCGGTGTCGCTTGCGCGGGGTATCGCACGGTTCCACGCAGCCTGTACAGACCCATTTCCTCTTGCAGACGTTCGCCGGGCCACGCATCCGCCCGGTACCGTGCCCGCTGTCCGCCCCTGCGATACATCCACCGGGTCAGGCGGCGGTACACGTAACCGTCGATGTGGTTGAACTCCCGTTCGGCGTTTCCCGTCCGGAAGTAGTTGCCCCAGCCTCGGAGCACGGGATTCAGGCGCGTGATGATTTCCTTCACGTCCTTCGCCCCGCTCCGGCGCGCGTCCGTCAGTTCGTGGACGCGCTCCCGGACCCGTTTCATCGCCTTCGGCGACGGCCACCGCTGCACGAAGTGAAGGTGCGGCGCCCTCTGAATGCTGCGCCGTTTCCGGATCATGCAGCCGAGGAAGGTAAATCCTTCCTTGCCGTGCCTCAGGTCAACAATACGGGTTTTCTCCGGGTGCAGCATAAGGCCCAGACGCTCCATGATGATGCCGACGCGCCTGTGCGCTTCCTTTGCCTGCGACTCCGTTTTGCACATCACTACAAAGTCGTCGGCATACCGCACCAGGAGTCCCAAGTGCTTGCACTCCGGCTCCCAGTTGCGGTCAAGGTCGTGCAAGTAGATGTTGGCCAGAAGCGGCGAGATCACTCCGCCCTGAGGCGTACCCGCGAGCGTCTCCCTCACCGTACCGTCCTCCATCACACCGGCCCCGAGCCACTTGCGGATCAACTTCAACACCCGACGATCCGAGATCCGTTCCGACACCTTCGCCATCAACTTCTCCCGGTCGATGGTGTCGAAGTACCCACGGATATCCGCGTCGAATACGAAGTTCTGGCCCCGGTTGCCCGCCTCTCGGATGGCTTCCAGCGCCTGCGTCGCATTCCTCTTCGGGCGGAAGCCGTAACTCACCGGCAGAAAATCCGCCTCGAAGATCGGCTCGATGACGAGTTTTACCGCCATCTGCGCCACGCGGTCCCGCACCGTCGGTATCCCAAGCGGCCGCTGCTTCCCGTCTGCCTTCGGAATGTACCGCCGCCTCACCGGGCTCGGGCGGTACCGGCCTGCCACGAGGTCGGATCGGATGCCATCGAGGAACACGTCGACTCCCTTCTCCTCGATGGATTGGATCGACTCCTCATCCACCCCTGCTGCCCCTCGATTGCTGCGCACCCGTTTCCACGCTTCCCGCAGGACGTCACCCCTGCAAATCCGGTCGTACAGCGCGTGGAAACGCCGTGTCCTGCTCCGCTTGGCGCTCACGTAGAGTTTGCGCTGGAGTTCTCGCACTTTGTCTATGGGGGTGTTGGGCCTCACGGCCATGCCCTCGCGCTTACCCCCAGCGCAAACGTGACCGAAGCAGGGTCCCTTCCCTCCAGCGGTTTCTTGCCGCCTTCACAGGTACTACGAACCCCTCGGACTCCCTCCCGGCTCCGCGCGATTTCAGCTCCCGCCTTATACGCACGGTCTTTGCCAGACGTTGGCTGCCGGGTAGGGTCTCTCCTGTTCCGCATCATCC
>CAKKPR010000122.1:0-1346 GCA_919901705.1 Thermodesulfovibrionales bacterium
TTTAAATGTCGCAACGATACCCTTTTATGGTTACCTTTTTAAATGGCTTGACAGGCAGAATACCTTGGCTCCCAAAAAAAGGTGGGAAAAGGGCTGCGAAATCACGATTGACATGTGCTATCATATACGCTATTATAATTCGTGAGTAAAGTTGAAAAACTTTTTGACAAAATCAGAAACAATCCTCGAAACGTCAGGTTTAATGATATTTGCAAATTGGCGGAAACTTTTGGCTTTGAGTATAAAGGAGGCAGGGGAAGTCATAAGCTCTATATGAAAAAAAGTGTTAATGAAATGCTTAATTTTCAGAATGTTAATGGAATGGCAAAACCCTATCAGGTCAGGCAGTTTCTAAAGATTATCGAAGAAAACGGCTTAAAGCTTAAGGAGGACTAAAATGCACTACCCAATAAAAGTATTCTACAGCGAAGAGGATAAAGGTTTTATAGCGGCAGTTCCCGACCTCCCGGGATGCTCTGCCTTTGGTGAGACAGAGGAAAAGGCCATAAAGGAAGTAAAAATTGCTCAGGAGTTATGGCTTAAAACAGCAAAAAAAGAGGGCAGAAAAATTCCCAAACCATCATCAGAAGAAGCATATAGCGGAAAGATACTTGCAAGGACTCCTAAATCACTTCATAAAGCATTGATGGAAAAGGCAAAGGAAGAAGGAGTCAGCCTTAATCAGCTTGTGGTATATTTATTGTCCAAGGGAATAAACAAAAAAGCAGCCTGATAACAGGGATTACAAATAAGATTATGCCGAAAATAACAATTCAGGATTTTTTAAAGAAAAAAACAGAGAAAAATAAAATCACGATGCTCACTGCTTATGACTACCCGTTCGCGCAGATAGTTGATGAGGCAGGGCTTGACGGAATACTTGTCGGCGACTCGCTTGGAATGGTTGTGCAGGGGCTTGAAAACACTTTGCCTGTCACGATGGATGAAATGATTTACCACACAAAAATGGTATCAAGGGCAGTAAAAAATGCAATGGTTATTGGTGACATGCCTTTCATGTCGTATCAGGCGAGCATAGAAGATGCTGTAAGAAATGCAGGCAGGTTTATCAAAGAGGCAGGGGCCTCAGCCATAAAACTTGAAGGCGGCGCAGAGGTCGCAGAACATATAAAGGCCATGACACGGTCGGACATCCCTGTCATGGCACATATCGGCCTTACGCCCCAGTCAATCCACAGGATGGGCGGATATAAGGTTCAGGGAAAGACAGAAGAGGCTCAAAAAAGATTAATCGAAGAAGCCCATATTGCAGAAGACGCAGGCGCATTTTCACTGCTGCTTGAGGCAATACCAATGGAGCTTGCAAAAAAAATTACAGAAGAACT
>CAKKPR010000122.1:1446-2695 GCA_919901705.1 Thermodesulfovibrionales bacterium
GACATCATACTCCTGGACCTCATGCTGCCGGATATAAGCGGTAATGAAGTATGCCGCTGGCTGAAACTCAATGATAATACCAGGGGAATCCCTATAATAATGCTCACGGCAAAGGATGCCATAACTGACAAGGTAGCCGGATTAGAGGCGGGCGCTGATGATTACCTTCCCAAACCCTATAATGAGATTGAACTTAATGCAAGGATATACGCATCTTTAAGGACAAAGGCCTTGCAGGATGAATTAAGACAAAAAAACCACCAGTTGGAAGACTTGTTAAGGCAGGTTGAGATTATGGCAATTACAGATCAGCTTACAGGTATTTATAACAGGAGGCGGCTTGAAACTGTTCTGGAGGAAGAATTCAGAAGGACCATAAGATACAAAAGTCCGCTTACCTGCCTTATGATAGATATAGACCATTTTAAAAGGATTAATGACAAATTCAGTCACCACACAGGAGACATGGTCATTAAAGAAACAGCCCAAATAATAGCAGAGTGTGCCAGAGAGATAGATACTGTGGCAAGATGGGGAGGGGAGGAATTCATTGCCTTATTCCCCCAGACAAAAAAAGAGGATGCCTTGCGGTCTGCGGTAAGGATTATAAAGAAAGTTTCGGAGCATAAGTTTCCCGAAATATCCAATGAACAGATTACCATAAGCATCGGGATTGCCAGCGTGCCTGACCCTTCCATAGACACCGAAGAAAAACTTATCCATGCATCTGATATGGCCTTATATGAGGCAAAAAAGAATGGCCGCAACAGGGCAGAACTTGGCTGACACATATGTATCTCGACGGTCTTTGTTTTATTACTGACAGAAATATATGCGGCCTCACATCTAAGGAAATGTCTTCCTTAGTTCTCAGTGCAGGCATTAGATGGATTCAATACAGGGAGAAAAACAAACCTCGCAGGGATATTTACAATGAAGCAGCGCTGTTAAGGAAACTGACAGCAGAATTCAAGGCTTCCTTTATAGTAAACGACCATGCCGACATAGCCCTTGCAGTAAACGCAGACGGAGTCCATCTTGGGCAGGAAGACCTCCCTTTGAAAGAAGCAAGGAAGATTCTCGGAAAAACAAAAATAATAGGCATATCCACGCACAGCCTTGAGCAGGCAATAGAAGCTGAAGCAGGAGGGGCTGACTATGTAGGCTTTGGCCCGGTATTTCATACAAAGACAAAAGATGCAGGCAAACCCAAAGGCATCCAAATGCTAAAAGAAGTAAAGAGACATGT
>CAKKPR010000122.1:2795-4896 GCA_919901705.1 Thermodesulfovibrionales bacterium
GAATGAGATAAAGGCACAATACTTTACACGGACTATTTAATTGTATAAGATAATTAACAAACGAAACTACACTTAACGCGGGAGGTACCATGAAAAAATCATTACTGCTCATTTTTTTAATGTCTTCTGTCCTGATATTTTCAGGATGCCGGGAAAAAGAAGATGTCATCAAAATAGGCGTCGTTGGACCGATGACAGGCGACCAGGCAAAGATGGGGACTGATTTTAAGAACGGGGTTGCACTCGCAGTTGAGGAATGGAATGCAAGAGGAGGCGTGCTCAATAAAAAAATTGTTGCGCTTATCGAAGACGACCAGCACGACCCCAAGCAGGCAGTCTCTGTTGCAAATAAGATTGTGAATGCAGGCGTTGCAGGTGTGATCGGACATTTTAATTCAAGTTGTTCGATTCCTGCATCAGATGTATATAACCGCGCAGGCATTCCGATGATATCTCCCGGCTCAACAAACCCCCAGCTTACAGAAAAAGGACACAAGGGCATTTTTAGGGTATGCGGAAGGGACGACCAACAGGGAAAAGTAGGAGCTGAATTCGTAATAAATAAACTCAACCTTAAAAAGATAGCTGTAATACATGACAAGACAACATACGGCCAGGGACTTGCCAATGAGTTTAAAAAATTTGTCGAGAAAAATGTTGAGGTTGTCTATTACGGCGGCATCATACAGGGGGACAAGGATTTCAAGACAGTCCTTATATCAATAAAAGAGAAAAAACCTGAACTCATCTACTTTGGAGGAATATATCCTGAGGCAGGCCTGCTCGTAAGACAGGCCAAAGAACTGGGGCTCAATGTACCGCTCATGAGCGGCGACGGCGCCATAGACCCGAAGTTCATAGAGATTGCAGGCGTAAAGGCGGCAGAAGGGACATATCTTACATTCAGCCCCGATGCAAAAAAGATTCCGACAGCAAAAAAATTCGTTGATGACTATGAAAAGAAATTCGGGGAGATAGGACCTTATTCAATATATGCTTATGACGCGGCCAACATCATGCTCACAGCAATAAAAGAGGCCGGTAATACAGAAGGCAAGGTAGTTACCGAAAAACTTCATTCTGTGGAATTTGACGGAGCGCTTGGAAAGATAAAGTTTGATGAAAAGGGCGACGTCACTGTTGCACCTTATATTATCTGGATTACGAAGAATGGAAAATTCGAGGAATTCTGGAAACCATAATATTTTGACTATAAGTTAACCCGGGGGATACAGACATTGTGAGAGCTGCCATAACATAAAAATGAATTACACTAAAATCACAAGCGCATCTAACCCAAAAATTAAACAGGCTCTTGATATTAAAAATAAAAGGAGCAAGTACAAAAGCGCTGCGTTTATCATCGAAGGCCCGCATCTGATAGAGATGGCAGCAGCCTCAGGCCATGGGATAAAAGAAGTTTTTTTTACCTATGCATTCTCGTCAAAAAAAGAAGGACAAAAAATCCTGATGCAGGCTTTAAAAATTACTAATGAACTTTTTGAAATTTCAGAACAATTATTTATTAAGCTCACCGACACAGAAACTCCGCAGGGCATTATTGCAATAGCATCTTACAACCCGATAACTCCTGACGATATAGTCTTTAAATCAATTCCACTTATAGTCATTGTTGAGGGTGTTCAGGAACCCGGCAACCTCGGTACGATAATAAGGACATCTGATGCAGCAGGAGTAGATGCTGTGATAATACTTGAGGGCACATGCGATGCCTTTT
Organism: Thermodesulfovibrionales bacterium; assembly: GCA_919901705.1. GTDB lineage: Bacteria > Nitrospirota > Thermodesulfovibrionia > Thermodesulfovibrionales > UBA1546 > SCSY01. The sequence goes on from CAKKPR010000122.1 coordinate 4,534, forward strand.
CTCAGAAGACAATCAGGGCAACTGCAGGAAGCATATTTAATATCCCTATTGTTTATGCGGAAACAGACAAATTACTTGAATGGCTAAAAGCAAAAAAGATAAGTCTTGCTGCAACATCACTTGATACAAAAAAATCAATATTTAATACAGACCTTAAAAAACCTCTGGCATTTGTCTTTGGAAATGAGGCGCATGGCATAAGCAGTGAAATAAAAAGAAATGCCGATACTCTCCTGAAAATTCCAATTCCCGGTAAGGCCGAAAGCCTTAATGTCTCTGCTTCTGCTGCGGTGTGCCTTTATGAAGCGGTGAGGCAGAGGAGCATTAAAGTTTAAAAATAGAGTAGGAAGGTAGCCATTAATT
>CAKKPR010000123.1 GCA_919901705.1 Thermodesulfovibrionales bacterium
TTGTGGTATAATACTTGCAAAGTTTGCAGAGATGATGGAGGTGTTAAGATGAGAGTTGCTGTTAAAAAAGAGTGCCTGCCAAAAGAAACGCCTGAGAAAAAAATATCATCAGAAATTCAAGGTCTTTCTGCAAGTGAAATTGAAAAAATTTTAAAAATGGTGCACCTGTTGAAAGCAGAGTTTTTTGGCGAAAAAAAGAAAGCTTCGATAGAAAGTTTTAGAAAAGCAAAAGGGGCATGGGGCGATATTGACATCAAAGGGATATACAAAAAACTCGATGAGGCGTGGAAGCAATGGACACCAGTAAAGGACACCAGTAAAGTCTGTGTAGATACAGATATTGTGGTATAATAATACGCAGAAGGTTTGCATATAGAAAGAAACTTTTGTGTTTGACTAAGTTTTGTTAAGGGAGGGGTATTATGCCGAGAGCGATAGAGGCAATTTATAAACAAGGGATAATTGAGCCGGTAGAACCCCTTGAAGGTTTTGAGGAAAACTCTAAGATTAAGGTCAGGATAGTCACATCTCCAAGGAAAAAAAATCCTATTCTGAAATTTGCAGGCATTCTAAACGATAAAGAAGCGAAAAGGATGATAAGCATAATAGAAGAAGAATTTGAAAAAATAAATCCTGATGAATGGAAGGATTGATAGCAAAAAAGGCATTATTCTGTGGCGATAAAAAATTCCTCAGGTGATAAGGCTATGACAAATTTTTTTGAAATTCTGAGAAATTCTTTGTCTCTTGAAACAAGAGTCACAGGCTTTAATCCACTTAATATTGAAAGATGTATAGCATCAAATGGGTCAAGATGATATTCTGCCTGAAGGGCGTTTGCTTTGAGGAGATTTATCTCATCCGGGATAATGACTTCAAAAATAGCAGAGAGTTTTGAAATATCATCTTCAACCTGTTTATCTGTATAAGACTTTTTCCTGCGAAGGAGAAATCTGATTTCCATTAGCGTAGTGAGCGAGACCATGCCAATAACAGCTTTGTTCTCAACGAGTTTTATAATTTCATGCGGCGCCTTCCAGAGTTCCTTATCAGAAGCAGTCTCAATCTCTTTTACAAGCCAGTTTACAACAACATCTGTATCAAGGAAAATTTTTTGAGATTTCACAAGCTATTCCTTAATTTTGCCGAATAAATCGCCTCTAATGTCCCGTATAAATTCAGTAGATGTTTTTCCTTTTGGAATTATACCCTCATATTTTCCAAGGAGTTCATCGGAAGTTTTTTTATTGGTTTTTGTAACACTGCTTAAGGTTTTAATAGAGTTAATGGCATCTTTTAAAGTCGTTGACATGATTATCACCTCCTGCGGAATTAGATTAACAAATTTCTTTATTTTTAGCAAAAGAGAAGGTTGGTTAGCCCTGAACAGCATCTATGTAATCCATTACACAATCAGGAAGGG
>CAKKPR010000124.1 GCA_919901705.1 Thermodesulfovibrionales bacterium
AACTTTTATAACTCCAGCTAAAAAGGCAGGATAGTGTTTGAGCGGTTTATTTTGCCGATAGTCAACAACCCCCTTATTCCCCCTTTGCTAAGGGGGAATTTTAGAGGAATCAAGAGGCAAAATCCTCGGAGCGGAGCGAGAATGAGCGAAAATACTGTCCTGCCTTTATTCCCCTAATTCAATCTTCCTTCCCTCTTTAACTTATTCACTATCTCCTGAATCTTCGGCAGCATTTCAATTGCAGCTTTTTCACCCTCTAAAACAGCCTCATGCCTTTTTGAAAAATCAGCGCTCCCAATATAACCTACTTTGGGCTTTATCACAATATCAGCCCTTGAAAGCTGAATTGCTGCAAGTTTCGAATACATTATATTTATTGACTGAAGGATGGTCTCTATTGTTCCCTGCGGCTGGGATGAGTCAACGTCTCCTGCTATGTCAACGGCAATAACTATATCTGCGCCGTATTTTCTTGCGGCATCAACTGCAACAGGACTGACAACTCCGCCGTCAACATACATTCTTCCTGAAATATTTGCAGGCCTGAATATGCCGGGTATAGAGCAGCTTGCCCTTACAGCAGCGCCTGCATTGCCTGTCCCGAACACAACCTCCCTCCCTGCCTGAATGTCAGTTGCAACAGCATAAAAAGGAATTTTCAATTTTTCCAATGGTGTATTTCTCACTGTTCTATTTACATATTCCTCAAGTTTTTCCCCTTTTATGAAGCCATTGTCAGGAATTGCCAGATCAATTACATCGCCTTTCTCAATAGAAAATGAAAGCTTCTGAAGGTCAAATGCATTATATCCATAGGCATACAACGAACCCACAAAACTCCCTGCGCTTGTACCGACAATCATATGCACCGGTATTTTGTTAGATTCGAGTACCTTCAGCACCCCTATGTGCGCAAATCCCTTTGATGCTCCGGCGCCAAGGACTACGGCAATCTTTGCTGGAGGCAAAGGAGGTTTAACTTCTTCTTTTGGAGCGCAGGAAAAGAAAAAAACGGTAGCAAAAAGACAAATAAGAAATCTTGATGCATCAACCATAACAGACCTCCT
>CAKKPR010000125.1 GCA_919901705.1 Thermodesulfovibrionales bacterium
GCCGCGTTCATTATATCCGATAATAACCATAAAATGATTTGACTGCAACACCCAAAAACCGTAATCAACCAGCACTACAAGCGGATACCCTGCATCTATGCTTTTCCTGAGGTCGTCCATTCCCCCTGAGTACTGCTCTGCAAGCATCCCTTTCCTTTGGGGATAAATAACCATATCAAGGTCAAGGGTGCCTCCGGCAGACTTACTGTATATTTCCTTTGCAATTTCATCAGGAGTGATGCTGACGTTCCAATGGTTCATTACCCCGGCGAGGGATGCAGGGCCGCACTGGTACATCTCCTGTGCAAAGAAGGGGACATTAGCGATAACGTGATACTGTCCTGATTCATTGATTTTATTAACAGAAGCGCAGGAATGCAAAAGGAGCATCGTAAAAAGAATTAATTTAACTAACCTGTCATTGCGAGCGAAGCGAAGCAATCCGACCCAAAGGGTCGTTGCGAGGGCAAAGCCCGTGGCAATCTCAATTTGAGATTCCTCACTTCGTTCGGAATGACACTTCGTGTCAGATTGCTTCGTCGCCTTCGTTCCTCGCAATGACATATACCTTACTTTGTTACTATAACTCTCTGACCGGTAAGTTGAAGCAGCACGACAACGAGCACAGCTATTACGAGCAATGCGATTATCACTCCGAGAACCTCGCCTCCAACCTTTATGTCATCTATCTGAAGGGCTAATTTGTGTATCTGCTGGTCGCTGAGGCTGCCCAGCCTGGCCTGTATCTCATCCTGAGTAAGGCCGAATTTCTCAAGCCTTTCGCTGACCATCTTCACCTCAATGACTTTCTGAATCTTTTCAAGGTCAGCAGCCCTGTCTGCCTGCGACATGGCAATCAGCGCTGACGGCGCAAGGCCTGCATCAGCCTTTGGCGTAATTCCGATTATGAACATTGCAATGATCAAATACATCGCAACGACTCTCATCAATGGCATACTCATGTTATTCACCTCCCTTCTCTATAGAGTCGTAAACTTCAGTTTTTATTTTTTGTTTTTTTTAGATGCGTTAAGGGCAGATTGACTGTGCTGCCCTTCGGAATCATCTTAATGCTCTTTATGTCTTCATTCAAAGCAATAAACTCGCTTAAAAAAACATTCAAATCTTCATCCTTCAGGGTATAGCCATGTGCCTCTATAAGGTCTATCAAAGGCGTGTCCATTCCAACAGCAACTGTTACAGTATTATTTATATTTGACGCCTCAGATTTATCGTCTGATGCCTCGTCGGGTTTGTTTTTCTCAAGCCTTTCCTTGATTGTCTTTACCTTATACTGAAACTCTCTGGTAACAGCATCTGCCTCCTCCTGATTGTTTATTACATGAGGGGTCACCATTACCAGAAGTTCTGTTTTGCTGTATGTGTCTGTTGTTGTTCCAAACAAATAACCCAATATGGGTATTTTACTTAAGAAGGGTATTCCTGAGCGCCCCTGACTTTTAGACTCCCTGATTAGTCCTCCGAGAACAAGCGTATGCCCCGATTGAACAACAGCGCTTGTCTTGGCCTTTCTTGTGTTAAAACCCTGGAAGTCCTGTCCTGCAACCTTGATAAGCGCTCCAAGTCCACTTACTTCCTGGGTAATATCAAGGGTAACACGATTTTTTTCTGTTATGTGAGGCTTCACAGTCAAAAGGGTTCCCACTGTTTTATACTGAATCTGTCCGGTGGAAACAAGGGTTGTTGGGGTTATTGAGCCAGTAGTAGTAGAAGGCTGCTGAGTCAAACCTGTTGCAGTAGGCACTTCATCTCCTATCTGTATATTAGCCTCCTTATTATCCATCGCAAGAATATGGGGGCTTGCAAGGACATTCACGTTTCCCATACTTGCTAAGGCATTCAGCAGAATGCCAAATCTCTCAGGTTTAATAACTGAAGCGAAAGGGCTTGTAGGAACTAATGCAAGTGAGCTTCCAATACTTGAACTAATACTGCCGGATGGGTTAAAGCCGGCTAATGATGCAAGAGACTGGCCTTCAGCGTGTACCGAGCCTTTAAGCAGCCACTCAATTCCCAGCACTGTCTTATCATCTAAAGATACCTCTGCTATAAGCACCTCTATCAAAACCTGTTTTACCGGCACATCAAGTTTTTTCAGAATCTCAAGCACGGCAAGATAACTCCTCGGATTCGTTTTGATAACAATGCCGTTTATATCTTCATAGGCAGCAATGATTATCTCGCCTTCGACCTCTCCGGGCAGTCCTTCTGCCGCAGCAGTAGTTACGGTGCCCTTGGGCAGGCCCGGAAGCGGAGAAGTCAGCCTTGGAGAAGAGGCCCTGCCGTCTTTCTTTTCTACATACAGGCTTTTCAATATTTCTGCAAGCTTCTTTGCCTCTCCGTTCTCAACATAATAAACAAAGGTCCTTATGGACTCGCGGTCCACAGACGATATATCAAGGGCCTCAAGCACTTTCATGAATTTGACAATTCCTGCAGGAGGCGCGGTAACTATCAGAAGATTGGTCGGTTCATACACAGTAAGGTCAGTGCCGCGGGGCATCAGGTTCCTGAGTACATTAACGATATCATTTGCCTTAACATATTCAAGGGGTATTATCTGCGTTATGAAGCTTGAATCAAGCTGCAATTTAACATCCTTGCCTATCTGAACAGAAACAGGCTGCTGTTTTGCGGTATCTATGGGCACAATCCTGTAAAGCGTTCCGTCCTTCACTGCAGTAAGCCCGTTTACCTCAAGGATGGTCTGGAATATCTGGAAGAGGTCTTTAACAGGAAATTTCCTGTAGGACTGGATAGTGACCTTCCCTGAAACTCCTGCTCCGATTATGTAGTTAATATTAAGAAGCTCTCCGATAGTGGATATAACGGTCTCTATATCAGCCCCGTCAAAATTCAATATTACATATTTTTCATCTGCCTCTTTCTCAACCCTGATGGATTCGACTTTTCTTGTCTCTTTAGCCTCCGGGGGTTTCTGTGGAAGTTCAGGCAATTTAATATCTTCAGAAGGCAACAGGGCCAGGTCTGTTTCTTTCGCCTCCTCTTTTGTAACCTGCCTTGGCGCACATGAACCAAGCAGGAAAACAACCAGGATAGCTGCAATAATTCTCAAGGGCATAATCTATTTACCTCGGCCTTTTTATAGTCTTTATCCTGTCAAGGCTCAATACTATATTTTCTTCATTCCATCTCAATTCGACACTCTTCTGCTGAACATCAACAACTTCCACATCATCAAACCTGTCGCCTTTTCTTGCAGCAACAGCCTTGGCCTTGTCCTTTTCTATATAGGCAATATATTCTCCGAACTGGTCCAGAATAATCCCCTTTAGATTCATATCCGGTCTTTTGGGCGGTTCTGCGGCCTTGCCCTGGGGCTGGGGTTTAGGCTGTACAGGGCTTCTCGTGGAACTGAATAAATTGTTCTCTACTATTTCCCTGCCCCATGCCGCCTCAAAAACCGGCAATGCCTTCTTGCCGTTATTTGCAGCCTCCCTGCCGCTAATCTCAATACTCTTCAAGGGATTATATATTATTGCCTCTTTATACATATCAATAGATAAAACTAAAACAGCAAGACACAAAAATACTAATATAACCCACCGTATTATCATACCCTACAAGCCTTTGGCCTTCTCGTTGCGAGCCGGTTCCGACATCAGCCCCGAAACCTGAATCCTTATTTTCAATTCTCCCGGCGTCTGTATATTCATCACGCCTATGCTTAATCTGTCTATCCTGATAAGCTGTTTGCTTGCGTCTGTCTGCTTCATAAACTCACCAAGCTGGATTATTCCTCCACTGGCTTCGAGCTGAATCGGGAGGTCAGCATAATGTTTATACTTTACCACAGACAAAGGCTTAATTGAGAGTATTTTAATCCCTGATTTTTCAGCCATGTCCTGCACATAGCCCTGCATTTTTGCAAAGGCAAGGGACTCGTTTTTATCCTGAAAAATATTTGCCTCCAGGCCCTCGACTTCCTTCACCGCAGCATCAAGCTCGGTCTCTGCCTTCCCTGTGCTTTTAAGAAATGTCTCGTATTTCCGGAGCGAAGCGTATTTTACCTGGAGCAACTCTTTCATTTCAGTTCTTTTTCCTGCAAGCGGCACTATAAAAAAAACATGCACGGCAATTATTGCCATTATAATCGCTGATATAATAACTGATTTTTTCACCCTGCAAGCTCCAGCCTTATCGAAAATTTTTCCTGGCCGTCCTGTGATATAATCGGCGATACAAACTCAATTTTTCTGAAAAGTTTCGATTTGCTGAGAGGCTCTATAATGCCTGCCGCTCTTTTTGCAAACCCTTCCATATCCACCTTGCCCTTTTCATCAACAGACATGCCCGTAAGCCACACATCTTTCGGCAAGACCCTGCTCAATTCAGTAAGCACTTTTATATTAAGATTTCTTTTCCCCTGGAACTCATGCAGCAACTTTCTCTTTTCATAAATGGTTTCCATTTTTTTTCTTGTCTCAAGCGGCCCTGACGCCTTGTTTTTAATCTGTTCTATTTTCTTTTCGGTATTGCTCAATGCGGAATAATCCTTGTAATAAGAATATATTTCAGTGAAAAAGAATATCGCAACTGCCAACGCTGTCATTGCGCCTATTGCATAAGGATAATAGTCTTTCTTTTCAGGCAAGAGGCCTGCCGGTAGAAAATTCATTTCAACCTTTGACTTTTTCAGGGCAGAGAGGGCAATCGCATTTGCCGGAGACAGGGCGAATGTCTTTGTATTCAGCTTATTTAACACATCAGGATCGGGATGGCCTGAAATATATATGTCCCCGCCAATAGATGCGGCAATGTTTTCAAGTTCAGGCGCGGCATCCTTCCCCTTCGGAACAGCCTTAAACAGAACAGGCATCTGGCCCTTCAGCTCTGCAAGGTAATATGCGGCTTCCGCTGCATATATAAAAACTGCATCCTTAACCTTGCCTGAGGCAATAAATTCATTCAGGCCCTCTATGAAGGAACACCTTACGCCTGCAAGCTCTAATCCCGAATCCCCGGCAGCGCCAAATAATCCGTTCAGCTTATCCTTTCGTATTGACAGGACAAGTGTTCGCATCCTGTTTTGTGTTTTTGAGATAACCAAGAAATCATAGGTATACTCCTCTGGCGGCAGCGGCAGATATTTTTCCAATTCATACAGAATGGCATTTTTCATATCAGCCTTTGACAAGGAAGGCATATCAATAAAATTATGGGAAAAACTGCTGAAATTTAATCCGATAACCAGGCTATCAGCCTTATAGTCTTCCTTTAATCTGCGGAAGGTCTCTTTAAAGACCGATGTCCTCTCCTGCTCAGACAGTGGCAGTTTTATATCCTCTGATTTAACAGGTTTTATGATTCCGATTTTTTTGTCGACAATAGAGACACTTAAAAAAGAATCTTCTAAACTAACCCCTGCGATTCTCAATCTTCTCCCTCCAGTAAACAGTCTGCATGTCGAATCCCTTAAGCGCCGGGACCCTTCTCACTATGGATATTATCTTAACTGCCTGCCTGTTTCCCTTCATAGCTGCTGTTACCTCTATCCTGAAGTCATAGGATACAGTCCGGTAAAGGCCGGGAGCAAGATTTGCAGGTATCTGTCTGGCGCCGCCAATCTCTTTTGTCCTCTGCTTAAATATCGCGTCAATTACATCACTGCCTGTGCCAGTCATCTCCAGAACTTCCCTGGAAACAGTATTTATATTAATACTGCCATCCCCTGAGGTTGTAATCAGATCATATATCGGCCTGATATCTTTAGAGCCGTAAAGATACTCCGGCTTAAATCCTTTCACAAGCAAAAGCTCCTCTACGCTATCAAGGTTGCGGTTTTTAGCCTTATACG
>CAKKPR010000126.1 GCA_919901705.1 Thermodesulfovibrionales bacterium
AAATGCAAAAATATAAATGCACAGTCTGCGGGTATATCTATGACCCGGAAGCCGGCGACCCTGATGGCGGGATAAATCCCGGCACAAATTTTGAGAGTCTACCGGATAACTGGGTCTGCCCGGTATGCGGTGCGCCAAAAGATGCTTTTGAAAAAACTGACTAATCTTTCATTTATTAAGGAGCAATCATGAAAAAACCAGTTGTATCGTTTGAGGAATGCATTGGCTGCGGCTCATGCATTGAACTCTGCCCTGAGGTATTTGAACTTAAAGACGATAAGGCATGGGTGATAGGCCCTGACAAATGTAATACCTGTAATTGTCAGGAGGCTATAGATATCTGCCCTGTTCAGGCAATAACCTGGGGCGAGGAGTAAGCTAATCTATACACAGCGTCATAAATACTTGCGCATTGTTTAAATTATCGGGTATCTAATATCCGCCTAATCTCTTTTGCAAGTTCAGAGGCTGTAAATGGCTTTTGTATGAAATTAATCCCTTTATCTAAAACTCCGTGGTGAGCAATTGCATTTTCTGTATAACCTGACATATATATTATCTTTGTCTCGGTATGCTGTTCTTTTATCTTTTCAGCAAGCTCGTGCCCTCCGATTTTGGGCATTACCACATCAGTTAAAAGAATGTGTATTTTACCATGATATCTCTTGCATAGCTCCAGGGCATCAAATCCATCTTTTGCCTCAATTACTGTATAGCCAAGGCCCGCTAAAACTGTTGCTGCAATCTGCCTTACTTCATCCTTGTCTTCAACTACAAGAACAGTCTCCGAGCCTCGGGGCTTATCAGTAGCCTCTATCTCTTTACGTCCTGTCTCAGCTTCTTCCCTGACACAGGGCAGATATATCCTAAAGGTAGTTCCCCTGCCTGGTTCGCTATAAACATTAATATACCCGTTGTTCTGTTTAATTATCCCGTAAACTGTTGCAAGGCCAAGCCCTATCCCCTTTCCTATTTCCTTTGTGGTAAAAAACGGTTCGAAAATATGAGACCTAATATCTTCTGTCATCCCTGCTCCAGTGTCTGACACTGAAATCATCACATATCCGCCGGGCCTGATATATAGATAACCTTTTGTATACTCTTCATCAATCAGGACATTTGCAGTCTCTATTGTAAGTTTTCCGCCTTCGGGCATAGCGTCCTTTGCATTGACAACAAGGTTCATGATTGCCTGCCCGATCTGGCCTGAGTCAACTCTTACATTCCAGAGTTCAGGCTCTGTTATAACCTTAAACTCAATGTCTTCTCCAATAATCTGTTTGAGCATTTTCCCCATTTCTTTAATAATAATATCCAGATTTATCACCTTTGGACTTATTATCTGTTTTCTGCTGAATGCAAGGAGTTGTTTTGTCAGGGCGCTTGCCATATTAGCAGCCTCTATCATGATTTGTATATTTTTTCTTGAAGGCTCCTCATCCTTTAGACTATCCAGTGCAAGTTCGCCATGCCCGAGTATGGCTGTCATATAGTTATTAAAATCATGCGCAACACCTCCTGCAAGTTTTCCGATAATCTCCATCTTCTGTGCCTGCCTGAGTTGTTCTTCAAGCCGTCTCTCTGTGGTTATGTCATCTCTTATGGAAACAAACCTTATCGTCTCTCCTTTTTCGTCCTTGACAGGAATTACAGATATACGCTCTTCATACTCTGTGCCATCCTTCCTTTTATTCTTTAATGTGCCTGACCATATATTTTGTCCGGCAATGCCGTTCAGAAAATTATCTGTAAGTTCCTTGGATTGAATTTGTGAATAAAGTTTTCTGCCGATGAGTTCATCCCTGGAATAACCTGTCATATTCTCAAGGGCCGGGTTTACATACTCAATGACCATATCCCTGTTTGCAATCATTACGCCCTCTCCTGATTCCTCAAGCGCCTGCGTTATAAGGTGTTCCCTTTCTATGAGTCTCTTTATGATTAATGTTTCAGCAATGATTAGTGATATAGCCTCTATAAATTCTATCTCTGTACTGCTTAATATATGACCATTTTCCAGATAAAGCACAATTATCCCCATTACCTTATCTTCATGTTTGATAGGCACACAGTAATGTCCGTGAGGGAATATACCTTCATATACAATTTCATGTTCTTCATCCAATGAAGACTTATGTATACTCTTGCCGTTTTTAGCGGCCTTTCCGCACAGACATTTTCCAAACGGAACCTCTGCACACATTTTTTTCAGAGATTCCGCCATATCTTTATCTGCCTTCAGAATAAGCATTTCCGGATTTACTTCATCTAATAAAAATATCCCGCCCTTGCCCTGGATGCTGAGCCATTTAATGGAAAGTATTGTCTCAAGAACTTTTTTAAGGAATAAACTAATATCTCCAGCCTTCTGAGACGCCTTCAGGATTTCAGAAACAGCATACTGCATTTCATAGCGCTGGGAAATGGCCTCATTGCTCTCATAAAGATCATTGAGTGTCTTATATGTAAAAGCTGAGAGCCTTCCGATTTCATCCCTGCTTTGATAAATGCTTATATTTCCTATCTTCCCATCTCCAACAGCTTTAATCTGCGAACTCATATTAAGTATCGGACCTATGAAATAACGATAAAACCCAATAAACAAAAAGATTATGCTCAATCCGCTTAATACATAGATAATGGCAACAATATTCTTCTTAAAGGTCCTTTCTCTCTCTATCCTCTGGCTGAAAGATTCCCTGAATTCATTAATAGAGAGTTCTATTTTTTTCAGCTCATTATGTATCTGCTTCAACTCAGGTTCTTCAATTGTTCTATCAGATGACAGTGCCTTTAAAAGGCTCCCGATTCTGATGAATGCCAGTTTTGTCGTGATAAGATTGCGGAGTTCGTTCTTTGGAAGTTTTTTTGACTCTAAAGGCTTCATAGCCTCAGGTATATTGCCTGCAATCTTTTTAGCAGCCTCCATATCAGGTTTAGCGCCTGTAAGCGATTTATATATATGCTCCTCGGCGCCAAGTATATTTTCAGCCACAAGCAGGCTTGTTATGATAGAGTTGTTCAGTTCATTATAATCAGTAAATAATTTAAATGAAAAAATAACCATTACAAGCACCAGGAGAGAGATAATGATTGATTTTGCCTTTAGTGTCATCTGCCTGCCTCTATGTTATAGCCGTGCTTCTTAAATACCTTAATCCCCTCTGTTTTGAAATAGTCATAAAACTTTTTCGAGAGCTCAGGGTTTTTGGATGTCCTAAGAAGAGCTACCATCAGGGGATCCCTTATTTCATATTCCTTCTCAAAAGGGACCACTAAAAGCCCCTTGCCTTCAGGCACATAAGCCATCACATTCCACTCTATTACAGCATCCGCACCTTTATCACGGAAAAGCCTGAGGTCATCCTGAGAGTCTGAGCCGTAAACAACGACATTATTCAAAATCTCCCTGCCCCTTGGATGTCTCAGAAGCATATCATTAACTAATTTCCCGAGACTCGCCTGTGCCGGATTTGACATGACAAGCCTTATCCCCTTTTTAGCAAGGTCATTTAATCCCCTTATCTTATCCCTGTTTTCAGGGGGAATTAATATTGACGGGATATGCCATGCAATAAATGCATGTTCTTTTACAAATCCTTTTTCAACAGATATATCCATATTCTTTTTGTCGCCTGACATGAATACATCCACGTCTCCATAGGTTTCAATATATTGTCTTAAAACTGCTGAGCCTTCAAAGTGGACATCCACGCCTATGCCTGTCTGATGAGTGAAATCGTTTGCTATCTCAGTCACAGGAATCTTCATTCCAGCGCCGCTGAAGAAGACGATAAAATGGTTATTTTTTTCAGATAGAAAAAGAGAGGCTGTAAGGATTATTAGAGAGAAGATAACAAGCAGTATAAGATATTTTTTTCTTTTAGCCACCTCGCCCGCCTAATGTATTATAGCAATGATTTTTTTAAAATCAAGCCTGTTTTAGTCTGTTACAAGATTTTCTATGATTTTTCTGATAAACTTTATATGGTTCTTTCTCAGATGGAGTGGGTAAGGTGTCTATAAGTCTTTTTTATTCCCCCTCCTACAATGGAGAAATGGTATAACTTAGGTATGGA
>CAKKPR010000127.1 GCA_919901705.1 Thermodesulfovibrionales bacterium
ATGTAACAAAGCCCTTTGCGAATTCATTCATCTCCGGCTTGCCGTCCTTATCCATCACCTGCTTGCCTTCCTTATCGAGTTTCGGCTCTTTGTAGAACATCTCTGCTTTAGGATCAACATTAATCTTAAAGGTGTGGGTCATTACATCAGCCTCAAGCTTGCTCTTGTTTACGGCAGATTTGGTTGCCTTTGGCATGTGGCAGTCTGCGCAGCTTACGCCTACAGCTTCCATAGCGCTTCCTTTGTAATCAGCAGCCTGTTTGCTATGGCATGACGCACAGTCTTTCTTAACGCTGACATGAGCCTTTTTGTGAGGATTATGGCAGGTTACGCAATCGAGCCCTTTATGAGGCCCTGCGAGCATCTCGTTATATTGTTCATGGTGCTCTATAAAACCGCCCTTTGCAGGTATCTTATCCTTTGAACCCCTGATATGGCATTTACCGCATGCAGCAGAAGATTTGTCAACTTTAATCTTGGTCTTGTCAGCGCTCATTGCATGGTCGCCTCCTGCTCCATGGCATTCCTCGCATTGGATACCGGCAAATGTCCATGTGCCAACAATGCCCTCAAGGCCGTCCTGCATGCCTTCTTTCTTAAAGTTTGTCATATGGCATGGGCCGCAGTCGTATTTTTTCTTCTTGTTTTTTTCATAATAAGACCATGAGCCGTCTGCAAGATTGTACTGGGCCTTCAGATCAGAACCGTCCTTCGCAGCAGTGATTATGTAGCCCTTCTTGTCCATATACCTCGCCTTCTTCGTAGCGCCGCCTATTACATAGGATATATCATCCCATGTATAGCCCTTTGGCAAAGGCAAGGGCCAGAACTTTACGGTATCCACCTTTTGAATCTTGTAAGGGTGGCCTGATACCCTGAAATCATTGTGCTGGTCAGGATGACACTTGAAACATGTGTCAGAGCCCACGTACTCAGCTGATATTGCACTCCCTGTAAAGGATACAAAAAAAACAAAAATAAACAACAAAAACCTGGCTTTTTTCATACTCATAAAACCTCCTACTAAGAATTTGTGTTATAAGATTTATATAAACGGGTTTTACCCGTT
>CAKKPR010000128.1 GCA_919901705.1 Thermodesulfovibrionales bacterium
CTTAGTAAAGGGGGATTTAGGGGGTTGTTCAAGAAAGATTCTGGACAAGCCAGAATGACAAATAAGAGGTCGGAACGACCGAGAATAAGTGAAAAGATTGTCCCCTCCTTTGTTTATATAAAAATTCGTGCTAAGCAAATAGTGATAACAATGATTTTTTGATTATCCCTTTCTCCCCTGCCATCTCAAAAAGCGCCTGAACCGCCTTAATCCCATCCTCGCCAATATCTATCGAATAATCATTAACGTACAGGTTAATATGCTGCTCTATTACTAAGCCTTCGAGTTCCTGCGAATGATTTTTTATGTATTCTGTGGATTCCTTTTTGTGAGCCATGCTGTAAAAAATGCTCTCTTTTATCAGACTGTCTATTTTGTTTATTAATTCGCTTCCTATGCTTCTCTTTGCGCTTATGCATCCGAGGGGTATCGGAAGGCCTGTCTCTTTTTCCCACCACTCACCGAGGTCAATAACTTTTTTCAAACCATATGCTTTATAGGTAAACCTGCTCTCATGTATTATCAGCCCTGCATCCACCTCGCCTTTCTTCACAGCATCCATAACCATGTTGAAAGGCATCACTTTAATATTTTTCTTCAAGTCAGGGTCGTACAATTGAAGTAGAAGATACGCTGTTGTAAGTTCACCCGGAATTGCAATCCTTTTGCCCTTCAAATCCTTCATACTGTAATTTCTTTTTGATACAACGAGCGGCCCGCACCCTCTTCCAAGCGCGCCTCCTGAGCGCAGAAGGCAGTAATCATCTCTCAGATTCCCGAATGCATTGTAGGAGACCTTTGTTATATCAAGCTCTCCTTTTATTGCGCTCCGGTTGAGAGTTTCCACATCAAGCAGAATTTCCTTGAACTGCAAATCACCGGTATCTATCTTCCCATGCACAAGGGCATAGAAGATGAACGTGTCATTAGGGCAAGGTGAATAGCCAAGGGAAAGGGTTTTCATAGTCTAATCCTCTCATTAAGCAATACTGCTTATTACTACAGCGTCACTTTTCAGACGACGCATCAAATATCTAAAATTCCCCCTTAGAAAAGGGGGTTAGGGGGTTGTAACAAACTGGGAAAAAGCACAACCCCCTTTGTCCCCCTTTATTAAGGGGGAATCGAACCCAAAAGATCCGCTATAGTATTATAAGCTGTTTTTTATTTCGGAACATGCCTTTATCATAATCCATTTAACGGGCATTCTTCACATCTCGGTTTCGGTTTGCAGAACTCCTTCCCAACTCTCACAAAAAGTGCATGATATTCATTAAAAAGCTTAACATCTTTTTTCAAAGACGAATGGAAAAGCTCCTGATATTTTTCATAGGGCTCATCATGAGCAAGTATCTTATGCCTCGAAAGAACACGTTTTGTATATGCGTCAATCACAAAAATAGGCTTATCCACGGCATAAAGCAATATCGAATCTGCTGTTTCAGGCCCAATGCCGTTAACGCTGAGAAGTTTATGCCTCAGAGAATGCATCTCTTCTTTTTTTAATCTCTGCATGCTTCCGTGATAATCATTCATGAGAAAACTGATAAATGCCTTCAGCCGTTTTGCCTTTATATTGAAATAACCGGATGGCTGTATGAGTGAAGCAAGCCTTTTTACAGACATATCATGTATCGCCTTTGCACTCAGGACTTTCGCTTTTTTCAAATTATTAATCGCCTTCTCCACATTCCCCCAGTTCGTGTTCTGTGTAAGAATAGCGCCGACCGCAACCTCAAAAGGCGTATCCCCCGGCCACCAGTGCTGGGGACCAAAGGATTTGAAAAGTTTTTTGTAGATTTCGATGAGTTTTTTGTTTTTCATCTTTATATTTAATTATAACCTATAAAAAAATAAGCAGGATTGGATTGAGCGACATTGATATTTTTCGGCAACAGTTCTTGGCGAAATGTAACGTTTACAGCCTCGACTGTTTGAGCCTGAAAGGCGAGTTTCGAGGCTGTAGTGGAATGAGTCTTAGAACTGTCGAAAAATATCACAAAAAAGCGAAAGCCTGTCCTGCTTAAAAGCCGAATGAATAACCATTTATCTTCATAGACTTCTGCTTTTTTCTACTGCTGTCTTGATAGCATCCGGCACATACCCCTTTATTATTACTCCTTCGACATCAATAAGCGGAACTCCTTTAGCGCCTCCGCTTTTACGCAGCATTTCACTGTTTTTACTTCTGTCCTTATCTACATCATATTCGGTTAATCTTACGCCGAGAGAATTGATATACTCTCTTGCCTTTTTGCAATAGCCGCACCACGACGTCATATACATGATGACCTTTACATCGCTGCATGGACTGTCCTCTTTTAATTTATTGCTTTCTGGCTTGCTTTCTGACTTATTAATGTTTTCTTTTATTTCCTGCCTTTCGATTTTGTCCTCCCTGAATTTCTTTTTCTGCGCATCAACACCAGACGGAGGAGAATCAGAGTAAAAAATATTTCCATCCTTATCCTTCCATTTGTAGATCTCGGATGATGCAGGAGATATAAAAATTGACAACAGAATGATTACTGTCAAAAAAACATTCCGACTTCTCATAGCCTTCACCTTCTTCTGCATCTCAGATATCCTTACACCCAACCATACACTAGAACAACATTGGATTACCGGGTTTCTTTTCTATCATCTTCAATAATTCATTATATGAAATAGCCTTGACCCCAAGTGACTTTGCCTTACCAAGTTTTGAGCCGGGATCTTCCCCGACAACAAGATAACTTGTGCTCGCTGAGATGGCAGAGGATGCATGTCCTCCATTGGCCTCGATAAGGCCTTCAATTTCCTTTCTTGATTTAGGCATAGTGCCGGTAATCACAAATGTCAGGCCTTCCAGCGGCATCTCGCCTTTTTCAGCTGATTTGAAATCAGGATTGGTTATCTTCATGCCAAGCTTTACCATGGAATTGAGCAGGTCAATATTTTTCTGGTCGTTAAAAAACATGAACAGGGAAGACGCTATTTTCTCGCCCATCTGCTTAATCTGCATAATTCTTTCAGGTTTTACCTTATAAAGGTCTTTTATCCCCTTGAAATTCTTCGCCAGGACCTTAGCAGCATACTCGCCTACATGAAGGATTCCTATTGCAAAGAGGAATTTTGACAAAGTGGCCTGTTTTGATTTTTCAATCGCTTCGATAAGGTTCTGAGCTGATTTCTCGGCAAACCTCGGAAGCTCAAGCAGATATTCCTTCTTAAGCTTATATATATCTTCGAAGTGCTTTATCAACCCCCTTGAATAAAGAAGCTCAATATTTTTTTCGCCCAATCCTTCAATATCCATGCCGCCTCTTGATGCGAAATGGGCAATCTTCTCCTGAACCTGTGCGGGGCAGTGAAGCGAGACGCACCTGACAGCAACCTCTCCTTCTTCTCTTACAACCTTTGAACCGCATGCAGGGCATTTCTCAGGGATTGGGAATTTTTTCTCCTCACCTGTTCTTTTTTCCTTGATAACCATAATCACGTGCGGTATAACATCGCCTGCCCTTTCAACAACAACAGTGTCTTTGATTTTTATATCCTTTCTTTCTATCTCATCCCAGTTATGCAATGTTGAGCGGGATACAGTGACTCCTCCTATTCTCACAGGCTCAAAAACAGCAAAAGGGGTTATAACACCTGTCCTTCCCACGCTGCCGTGAATCTCCTTTATCTTTGTTGTACCCTGATGCGCCTGAAATTTATATGCTATTGCCCACCGCGGCTCCCTTGTTTTTACTCCCAGTTTATGCTGAAGCGCCAAGTCGTTAACCTTTACAACAGCGCCGTCTGTTTCAAAAGAAAAATCTCCTCTTTTTTCTTCAAGCTCCTCTATAGCATCTATGACCTTATCTATCCCTTTTACAACCTTCATCTTCTCAGGGGTTGGGAACCTTGATTCCTGGAGCCATTTGGTAAGCTCTGACTGGCTTTTGAAACTTATTCCTTTTACCGTCCCTATCCCATAGCATGCAAGATAAAGCTTCCTTGCGGTTGTAATCGAAGGGTCAAGCTGTCTCACAGAGCCTGCTGCTGCATTCCTTGGATTGGCGAATAATGGTTCGTTACTTTTCTCCCTCTGTTTGTTCAATTTTTCGAACTCATCGAGGTCCATGTAGACCTCTCCCCGGATATCAATCTCTCCGGGAATTTTACTTCCTTCCATTTTCAGAGGAACAGACTTTATGGTCTTTATATTGTGCGTTACATCCTCACCCTCATAACCGTCTCCCCTTGTGGATGCCCTGAAAAGCAATCCATTCTTGTAGGTAAGTTCAATAGCAAGCCCGTCATATTTAGGCTCTACTGTATATTCAACTTCATCTTCTGTGCCGAGCAACTTTTTTATTCGCTTGTCAAATTCTCTTACTTCATCATGCGAAAAAGCATTATCGAGCGAAAGCATAGGTTCTGTATGCTTTAC
>CAKKPR010000129.1 GCA_919901705.1 Thermodesulfovibrionales bacterium
GGATTATCTTTATCAGAATTGCAGAGGACAGGAGAATAAGGCCTGATAAGGAATTGCTTGAGATTGTTGCCCTTTGGAAAGAAGAAGGCAAGAGAAAACCCATCATGACCCATCTCCTTGACCTCTTCCATGAAGTGAATGATGACCTTAACGGCGACATCTTCAAGCCCCATGCATGCGAGAGGGCAGATATTGATTCAGGCTTATTGGCAGAGATAATCGAGAACCTCTATTTCCCGAAATCAAGATACAGGTTCGATGCAATCGGCGTTGAACTTCTGGGAAGTATTTATGAGCGTTATTTAGGAAGCACCATAAGGGTTACTCCAAAACTTGCAAAGGTTGAAGAGAAGCCTGAAGTAAGGAAGGCAGGAGGGGTTTATTACACTCCGAAATATATTGTTGATTACATAGTAAAAAATACAGTCGGCAAATTGATTGAAGGTAAATCACCTAAGCAGATAGAGAAGATTAAGATTCTTGACCCTGCCTGCGGCT
The DNA here is from genome assembly GCA_919901705.1 of Thermodesulfovibrionales bacterium. Classification (GTDB taxonomy): domain Bacteria; phylum Nitrospirota; class Thermodesulfovibrionia; order Thermodesulfovibrionales; family UBA1546; genus SCSY01. The sequence continues at coordinate 499 of CAKKPR010000129.1, forward strand.
CAGGCTCATTCCTTCTCGGAGCGTATCAATACCTGTTGGATTATCATCTTGAATATTATCGCAAGCATACAAAAGAAGCGCAGACACAATTCTTTGACTTTTATCATAAAGTAGGGCCGGAGGACCTGGCTTTGCCCTTACGCACAAAGGCAATGATATTAAGAAACAACATCTTCGGAGTTGACATTGACCCTCAGGCGGTTGAGATAACTATGATGAGCCTTTATCTGAAAGCACTTGAAGGCGAGCGCGGAATGCTTCCGAAAAAACAGCACCTTCTTCCGCCTTTGTCCAATAACATCAAATGCGGAAACAGTTTGATTGGATATGACATTCTGGATTCTTCTCTCTTTTCGTCATTGCGAGCCGAAGGCGAAGCAATCTCGGATGAGACAAAGAGCAGAATCAATCCCTTTGACTGGAATTCAAAGAGCGTGGGGTTCGGAGAGATGATGGAGAGCGGAGGATTTGATATCGTCATCGGCAACCCGCCGTATGTGAGGCAAGAGATGATTGGAGAGTTCAAAGATTATTTCAAAAACCACTATGAAGTTTTTCAGGGTACAGCCGATCTTTATGCCTACTTCATTGAAAAGGGAGTTTCACTTCTGAATAAAAACGGAATCTTTAGCTACATCGTTGCCAACAAATGGATGCGGGCGAATTATGGAGAACCGCTCCGCAGATGGATGAAGAAACAGCGCATTGAGGAGATAACAGACTTTGGCGATCTGCCTGTTTTCGAGTCAGCAACAACTTATCCGTGCATTCTGAGGATACGAAAAGGCTCGCCAGCCAACCAGTTTTCTGCAACTCAGATAAAGACACTTGCTTTTAATAATCTTACTGACTATGTCAAAGAAAATTCTTTCACTGTGAATAAGACATCTCTTGGCGATAAAGGCTGGTCTTTGGTTAATGAACAATCACAGTCTTTACTCGATAAATTGCGCAAAGCAGGTATACCTCTCGGTGAATATGTGAAAGGGAAAATCTACAGAGGTGTGCTAACGGGACTCAATGAGGCTTTTGTCATTGATGAAGAGACAAAGAGACGACTTATAAGAGAAGATTCCAAAAGCGCAGAATTGATAAAGCCTTTCTTGGTTGGTAAAGATATCAAGCGGTACACACCGCCCGAAAAGGGCAGATACTTGATACTGATACCCAAAGGCTGGACGCGTGAACATTCAAAAAATAGCCGAAGCACATGGAACTGGTTTAAGGAAAATTATCCTGCAATTGCTAACCACTTGCAGTCTTTTACCGAAAAGGCACAAAAGCGATACGACAAGGGCGAATACTGGTGGGAGTTGAGAGCATGTGATTATTATGAGGAATTTGAGAAACCAAAGATGATACTGCCGGATATATCAGTACGTGGCAATTTCATGTTCGATGAGGCCGGAGGTCAGTTTTCTGTAAATACCACTTACATCATTTGCAGCAGTGATAAATCTTTGCTTGCTATCCTTAACTCGTCTTTAATGACATTTTTTTATAAGAATTCTTTCGCTGCCTATCGTGGAGGCTATCTCAGATTCTTCACGCAATATATCGAACAACTCCCCATCCGTACCATTGACTTCAATAACCCCTTTGAAAAAACAATCCATGACAAACTCGTCTCCCTCGTTGACCGTATGCTCGACCTTCACAAAAAGAAAAACTCCCTTCCGCCATCGGCAGAAAGAGAGAAAATAGAAAGAGAAATAGTGATAACTGATGAAAAGATAGATGAGATTGTTTATGGGTTGTATGGAGTGACGGCGGAGGAGAGGAAGATAATTGAAAGGACAAATGAAGCTTGAAGGTAAGAAACAAGTGAATCACGATTTCTTCGGCTATTTGCCATGCAAATGGGACATCAAGTTTGAAGGCGGAAGCATTTCTCCAATTCAGGAGTTCGATCAGGTTTCTGCAGTAATAGACAAATACAAAGACAAAGAAGGTTTCATCTATCCGGAAGATGCTCAGCAGATAAGGTCAGACCTGTCAAGTTTAGTACCAGATATGTTCACTTTTGAACCTCCATCGCCGTTCTTTCAGTATGTTTACACATCTCATGTCTTATGTCTACGTGACACTGAGGCGGATATTCGAAAAGGGTCCGGTGCTTTTCTAATCTACTTGCTTGCATATCTTTTTGGCGTCAGACTTCAATTTAAGGGATGGTGGCATGATGGTCGAATTCCTGTCAAAAGCACGCATAATATTCATCCAACCAAGAAAACTGTTGAAAAGTTTTTATCCCATTGCTATCAGCTTTGGAAAGGCTGGCCGGCGACAGAACAAAAACTGATTACTAACATTCTTTACATGCACTCTCGGGCTCCCTCGTACGAATGGGATTGGGAACAATTTATGATTGAATATACAGTATTTGATGGGTGCTGGAAATTGACTGAGATAATACATAAACTCCCACGCCCGAAACATCCTAAACGGTTCACTGTTCTCTGTAAGAAGTTTGGTATTCCGTATGATAAAACGCTTATTGCTGAGATCGTTCAATTGCGAACCGATTTGTTACACGAGACTCTATGGAGTGGCGGTCAACCATGCACAGCAACTGACGGCCCAGGTCTTGCCGCATCTTTTCACCTGCGCCGCTTTAATCAGCGGCTGATTCCAGCGATATTTGGGTACGATACCCCTTACGTTAGAACGCCGTGGTGGATAATGGGAACTTTTTCGTTTTGAGATCGTGGTGACGGATGAGAAGATAGATGAGATTGTTTATGGGTTGTATGGAGTGACGGATGAGGAGAGAAAGATAATTGAGGGGTTGATGTTTGAATTATAATCCGGAAATTCACAAAAGAAGATCGATTCGTCTGAAAGGTTATGATTATTCAGGGTCCGGGGCGTACTTCGTAACGATATGCTCATGGAACAGGGAATGTTTGTTCGGGGATATTGCAGATGGGAAAATGCAGGTGAATGAATACGGACAGGTTGTTAATAATTTTTGGGATTTAATTTCCGGTCATTTCAGGGATGTGACACTGGACAAATTTGTGATAATGCCCAATCATATCCACGGCATCGTTGCCATTTTTTATGATAATTGTAGGGGCGAGGTCTCCTCGCCCATTTCAAGAATGGACGGATTAATCCGGAAGGGCGGGGAAACCCCGCCCCTACAGAAACACACATTGGGACGAATCACTGCATATTTAAAATACCAATCAGCAAAACAGATCAACCAAATCCGCAACACCCCTGGCTTTCCGGTCTGGCAGCGCAATTATTACGAACATATAATTCGCAATGAGGGCGAAATGAACCGTATCCGAGAATATATCATCAATAATCCTGCGAAATGGATCGAAGACGAAAACAATCCGGCGAATATTAAATCGTAGGGACGGGGCGGTGCCTCGCCCATGAAATTAAAATCCAAGTGATTTTACATGGCGATTCAGGTAAAATAAGGGCAAAAGGGAGGTGAAAATATGGCAAGTGTTAAGGAAAAAATAATCAAGGAAGTTGAAAAGATACCGGAGGAAAAAATTGCCGAGTTTTACAATGTCGTTCACCTCTTCAGGACAGGCATTGAGAACAAGAAGAAGGCTGTTAAAGACCGGCGCAGTGAAGCTGTAAAATTTTTCGGCATATGGAAGGGTATGTCCGCTGAAGAGAGTGCAGTGCTTGATGAGATACAGGCAAGGCGCAAAAGAACTTATAGAGAAAGAATTCTGTGAGGAAATATCTATTAGACACCAATATCGTCTCTTATTAATTGGCGATTCAAGTAAAATAAAACAAAGTTTAACAGGAGGTGAGATTTTGAGAGCAAATCAGGCAACAGCAGAAGTTTTTTTCACAGCATTTAAGACGCTCAGGAATAAGGAAAAAGAGGCTTTTCTTGAAAAAGTGATAAATGACCCTGAACTGAAAGAAGACCTTATTGATATAGCCCTTATCGAAAAAGCAAGAAAGGTAAAGGGCAAATCAATCTCTGCTATAGAATATTTTTCAAAACGCCGCAGGGCTGGAAAAGCTGCTTGAGTTCTTATCTCGTCAAGTTAATGCCGCAGGCACAAAAAGACCTCGATGGTTTTTCGGGCAAACTCTTATCAAGATTTGAAGAAATAATCCTCGGATTGTATGATGAACCGAGACCTCATAATTCCAAAAAACTCAGCTGCGGCGGTTCGCGGTGGCGTATTAGAACAGGCGATTACAGGATACTTTATGAGATAGATGATGAAAGCAGGCTTGTTAAAGTCTATCGAGTTGCTCATCGCAGAGAAGTTTACAGGTAATGTCCGCACCGTTGACTTCAATAACCCATCTGAAAAAGCCATCCATGACAAGCTCGTCTCCCTCGTAGATAAAATGCTCAGACTCCACAAAAAGAAAAACTCCCTCACTCCTACGGCAGAAAGAGAATTAGCGGTAACTGATGAGAAGATTGATGAGATATAAAATTGTTAGACTTATAACCATTTGCCTTGCGCATTTTTTTGTTTTGGCTTATGCATATGCATGGGACAACCCCTGCCACAATAAGGCTGTACATTTTCAAAACGTGCCGAGCGATAAAGAATCCACTCTTGCACTTGAGGCCGAAAGGGTTGTTTCTGTTAACAACGATACTTTCACTTATAACCTTGGGAAGGAAATAATCACCATCACAGCAGGCAGCTTTGCATCACGGAGGTTTATCAAAGACGTCAAAGACAAAAGATGTTCTGCCCATGAGACTGTTATTCTTGTGCCTGAGAGAAAAAGCCCTTTCAATAAAAATTTCAAAGCAGAAAGACCTCGGTAAAAGAAAGTTAAAACACCGGCAATAAGTGATTAATATAAGCGGGTAGTGATTTTAGAAACAATTTCTGATAAAATGATGTCTCAGCCATGATAGATTTACATACACATAGTTTATTCAGCGATGGCGAGTTGTTGCCGGCTGAACTGATAAGAAGGGCCTCTGTGATTGGATACAAGGCAATTGCCATTACAGACCATGTGGACCAGTCGAATATTGATATGGTGATACCGCGGATTGTAAAGGCCTTGAAGCTGCTTAAAGGACATATTCCGATTACTGCCTTACCCGGCGCAGAGATTACGCATGTCCCGCCTGCCTTGATTTCCTCTCTGGTCAAGGAGGCACGGCAGCTCGGCGCTAAAATCGTTGTTGTGCATGGAGAGACAATAGCCGAGCCGGTAGAACAGGGGACGAATAAGGCTGCAATAGAGGCAGGCGCTGACATACTCTCGCATCCGGGCCTTATCTCCACAGAAGACCTGCTCTTTGCAAAAGAAAAAGGCGTTGCCCTTGAGATTACATCGAGGAAAGGGCATTCATTGGCTAACGGGCATGTTGCAAAAGAAGCCATAAAATTCGGGGTGCCTTTAGTGATGAATACAGACACCCACAGCCCAACGGATCTGATAACAAGGGAGACAGCCAGGAAGATATTGCTTGCTTCGGGCATAGATGAAAACCGTATAGAATCTATTTTTGAAAATTCAAAGGCTATTGTAGAAAAAGCTCTGAGGAGGGATTAATGCCAAAACCAATAAAAAGGAAGGTTGTTAAAAAAACAGCCTCTGAGATAGAGGTAAGGGGAGTTATATCAAGGCTGAAAGAATCTGCGACAAAGAAAAAGAGTTTGGTGATGGCTGGAGCAGGAGCTATTTTTATCTTTGCCGGCGCAATCGCAGGATCTTTTATTTACAACAGCACAATGAAAAATAAGGCTGAAAAACTCGAATATGAGGCATATAAGATGTATTACGGCTTATACCAGACACAGCCTGTTGCAGGGGAAGAACAATATAAAAAATCATTGGAGATGTTTAAAAAGGCATACGATACAAAAAAATCACCTGTGTCCCTGTTCTATATTGCAAACTGCTATTACGAGATGGGCAGATATGACGAAGCATTAAATGCGCTCAGGGAATTAAACCAGAAATTTCCTGATGATGAGAGGTTTGTCCCGTTGTCGTACTATAAGATGGCAATGGCCAGCCTTAAAAAGGGGAGCAACGAGGAGGCGCTTAAATACCTTGATATCCTTTACAGGTATAAGACAGGCACATATAAAGACCTTTCTCTCATAGAATCAGGCAAGATACTCGAGGCGATGGGCAAGGTTGATGATGCAAAGAGGAAATACGAAGAGCTCACAAAAAACTTTCCGCAGTCTCCTTTTGCGGAAGAGGCGCAAATAAAGATTGGAGAGAAAAAAAGCTAACCTGCATCAGGCAGAGGCGGATTAATCGTTGGCAGTATTCTTTTTCTTGTTTAAGGATGTAACAAGCAGTTTTTTGTTCCTGGACTTAACAGCCCTGCTTTTTTTAGATTTTTTGTAAGACGCCTTTTTGGAGGCTTTTTTGTAAGACACCTTTCTGATTTCAAACCTGTCGTCTCTGTCGAGTTCAAACTTTTCTTTTGGGGGAAGAGATATCTGAGCGCCGGGCTTCAGGGGTTTTACCTTATCCATAGAGTTAAGCACAAGGATTGCCCTCACAGTGACCCCTGCTTTTTTTGCAATCCTGTCAATGGTATCGCCTTTTTTAACGGTGTAGGTCTCAACAGTGAATCTTTCTTCCTCAGGGGTGTCAGCAAGATTTTTTAAAAAGATTTCTTTGCTGCCAGCTGGTATCCTTAGTATATAAACAGGCATATCCGGCGGTGTGCACCATCTCCTGAGTTCAGGGTTAAGTTCTTTTATAACCTCTGTTGTTGTATCTGCACATCTTGCTGCAACCTCAAGGTCAAGGGGGCCGGTTACTGTAGCTTCGTCATAATCAAGCGGCTGATGATATTCTATATTTTTAAAGCCGAATTCTTCCGGATTTACTGCAATCATGCTCGCAGCAATAAAGTGAGGGACATAGTTTTTTGTCTCGCTTCTTATATGCCGGGTTTTTAACAAAGACCAGTAATCATCGGACTTTGAGCGGTGCAGGGCCCTCAATATCTTGCCTTCTCCTGCATTGTATGCAGCCATTGCAAGGTTCCATGAGCCGAACATTTTATAAAGGTCCTTCAGATAATTTGCAGCAGCCTCTGTGGATTTTACAGGGTCTCTTCTTTCGTCCTTCCACCAGTCTATTACAAGCCCATACCTCTTTGCCGTTGATGAAATAAACTGCCAGGGCCCGACTGCCCTTGCAACAGAATATGCATATGGATTAAAGCCGCTCTCGATAAGAGAAAGAAATACCATGTCTTCAGGGATATTTTTACTTTTCAGTATCTCTTTCATCAATTCAAGATATTTTCCTGAGCGGCTCAGGTACAGAGAAAATCTTTCTCTTATCCTGTCTGAAAAGAGATATATGCTGTTATCCACGGCTTTTACTGCTATCGGATTCGATTTGTATGGTGCAATAGTCGGCCCTGATGCAGGGGTTTTTACATCAGGTTCTGCCTTTATAAGAGTCTCTGCTGTTATATCAGGGTTTGTTTTTCCCGGGGCTGCAGGCTGCATGTCAGCCTGTCCCGTATCAGCGGCATAACCGGGCGCACAGAAAGACAGCATAATGAATAAAGCAGCAAATAGACACAACTTTCCCATCTTGTTTAATTCTTAACCTTAGAGTCTCTGTTTGTCAAGGTAAAAAGTTTTCGTTTATGTCCTGTTGCCCAAAATATATGCATGAAAACTGGTATAATAACCGGACTTCCGATATGGGCAGGATAATCGCAATAGCTAATCAAAAAGGCGGTGTTGGCAAGAGCACGACTGCTGTGAATCTCGCTACCTCACTGGCGCTTGCTGAAAAGGATATCCTTATTATAGATACAGATCCGCAGGGGAACTCTACAAGCGGGTTCGGCATAGCAAGGGATGGCCTTGATAAGACTCTCTACGATTTTTATTCCAAAAGGTGTGATATAGGTGATGCAATAAAAGAGACATCTGTAGGGCATCTCGCCATTATCCCTTCAACGGTGGACCTCCTTGGTGTTGAAATAGAGCTTGTTGGACGCGAAGGAAGGGAACATATCCTTTCTGATTCAATAAATGCCATACGTGACCGTTACCGTTACATCCTGATTGATTGCCCGCCGTCTCTGGGCCTTTTAACCTTAAATGCGCTTGTGGCTGCTGACTCTGTGCTTGTCCCTGTTCAGTGCGAATACTATGCACTCGAGGGCCTCGGCCTCTTGACAAACACAATAAGATTAATAAGAAATTCATTCAACCCGGGGCTTGATATGGAAGGCATTGTGCTTACGATGTTTGATTCCAGGAACACACTGGCCCGGCAGGTTGAAGAAGAGGTAAGGAAGCATTTTGGCGCCAAGGTATATAATACTGTGATACCGAGGAATGTAACGCTCAGTGAAGCGCCAAGTCATGGCAAGCCTGCTCTTTTTTATGATGCAAAGTCCAAGGGTGCGCAGAGCTATTTATCCCTGGCAAAGGAGATATTGAATGAAAACGGCATTAGGCAAAGGGCTTGAGGCCCTGATTCCTGAAAAGGGCGAAGAATTATTATATCTGGAAATTAACCGTATATTCCCCGGCGGCGAGCAGCCGCGGAAGACATTCAATGACAGCTCTCTAAAAGAACTTGCTGTTTCAATAAAGGAAAAGGGAGTGCTTCAGCCTGTTATAGTCTCAAGGCTTGGAGATGGTTCGTTCAGGCTTGTTGCAGGTGAAAGGAGATGGAGGGCGTCACAGCTTGCAGGCCTGAAAAAAATACCTGCAATCGTGAAAAATGTTGCATCAAGGGACGCGCTTGAAATAGCGCTCATAGAAAACATACAGAGAGAAGACCTGAACCCGGTTGAGACAGCAGAGGCATTCAACAAACTGCTGAAAGATTTTAATCTTACGCAGGAAGAACTCTCGGAAAAGGTTGGGAAAGAAAGGGCTACTGTAGCCAATTACCTGAGACTTTTAAAGCTTCCGGAGGAAATAAAGTCGTTAATCTCTGATGGTTCCCTGAGCATGGGACATGCAAGGGCAGTTCTCTCGATTGAGGGAAGGGCGCACCAGATAGAAGCTGTAAGAAAGATTATAACCAAAGGCCTGAGCGTCAGGGAGGCGGAGGCGCTGGTGAAAAATATTTCTCTTGCCGGGACAAAAAAGCTGAAAGGTCATAAAGCGCATAAGACCCCGGAAATAGCATCCCTTGAAGATAAACTTATAAAAAGTCTTGGGACAAAAGTGAGGATTCATCATAAAGGCAAGAAAGGCGGAAAGATAGAGATAGAATATTATTCTCTCGATGAACTGGACAGGCTCTTAGAGATATTAATGGACTAAATCAGTTGCCTTGTGATTTTTTATACTCTTTATAATATCACCTTTAGCTCTAATGTCAAATCCGGTTTATTCAGAAACTTGCTTTAAATTCTCACACGCATATTGATTTCCTTTTTCGCAGGCCTTTTTGAAATCAGCAGCTGCCTTTCTTACATAGGCAACGCCGCGGGAAAAGTATGCGTCGCCATAATTCGGCAGAATACCAAGGGCCTTGTTATAGTCCTCGATAGCATTATCATGTTGTCCTTTTTTTGCATAGGCAACGCCACGGTTATGATAGGCAGCGGCAAAATCAGGCTTGAGCGCAACAGCCTTTGTTTCGTCTTCAATAACATCGTTGTATCGCCCTTTCTTATAATAGGCAAGGCCCCGCAGGTGGTATATCTCAGCATCATTAATGTGCAGCTCCATAGCCTTGCTGTAATCTCTGATAGCCTCCTCGAGTCTTTCTCTTTTGTAGTAGGCCTGGCCGCGGTTATAGTAGGCCTCGGCAAGATTCGGATTTATTGAAAGGGCCTCGGAGTAATCTTTAATTGCGCTGTCAAACTCGGCGTCATTAAAATGGGCGTTCCCTTTATCAAGAGAGAGCTGAGGGTCAGCGCCTTGCGCTATGCGGGAGTTCCAGGCAACAATTAAATAAAACGATAAAAAAATAATTCCAAGGTTTTTCATGGTTAACTCCTTTAATCAATTTTACCAATCTGTTTTAAAACCGCCTTTAATAAAGAGGCGCTGTGGCTAAGCTGCACGTATGCCTCTTCCTTTGTCATGTCCCTGTTTTCTTTCCTTAGTTTGTGTCCCAGCGTTCTCGATATATTGGCTATCCGGGCAATTTCCCTTGCAAGGTCTTCTTCAAGATGGTCAGGCCTCAGGTTAATCGGATATATGTTTTTTTCTATCAGGCTGATATTTTTCAGGACTTCATTTTCCACAGTCCCGTCATTGATGGAATGGTGTTTTTTATTAAAGGCGTCATAAGGGGTGTTATGTAATGGCTGGGATAAATCACCAATATAATGAGCACAGAAGGCAACATGATATTCAGGGTATTTGCCTGCCTTCACAGTCTTTTCATATTCACGCAGAGAGGCAATGATTGCTCCGTATAAATGTCCTTCGCTGTCTTTCGGGCTGTTGTACCTGCTTATCTGGGCAAGTACCGTCTCAGCCGTGACCAAAATATCTTTTTCATTATCGAAATAATGGTTGTTCCTTTCGATGAAATCCGCTTTTATCTTTGTGATGTCAGGGCCTGCGGCATTGTACCATCTGCTGTAACCCGCGGCCTTTGCTACTGCAAGATGTGTCTCGTCATGCCATCCGGAAGCATTGCTCAGGTTAAAAAAAAGGAACAGCGCCAGGGAAGAAGCAATTGCTTTGAGGCGCAAGTTTTTCATAGCCCTATTTTAACTAATCTCTCCCTTCTTCTTCCACTAATTGCCATTCTGCTAAGGCCTTAGTATCAGATAGGTTGAGATTAGTTTCTTAATCTTTCAGCATTAAACATTTTTAATTGTTTTATCATCTCTTCTTCTGATAGGACGCCAAGCTTGACAAGGGCCTCTCCAAAATATATGTAGTCATCTTTTTGTTCCTTGAGCAGTTCCTTAATCTGGGTTTCCGTTAAGAGGCCGTCTTCGAGCGCTATCTCTCCGAATTTCTTTAATTCCTCTTCCTGCTTAATGAGAACTTTATCTATATCTTCCTCTGTAAGCCAGCCCTTTTTCTTTGCAAGATGCCCTATCTTTGAATTATGCTGCATCTGCATAATCCTTGCCTTAATAGTATCTTCGAATGTTATAAGGCCCTTCTTGCGCAGGTATTGACCAAAGAGTATGTTTCTCATTTATATATCGCTCCGTTTCTTCAGGACAATTAATAATCTTATACCATAAATGCCGCTTTTTTAAACAGGAAATAATCTTTGCTCATATCTTAATGTCAGGCGGCAAGAGTGAGCGGATTGCCCGAGGGCGATTAGAAGGACATCGCAAGAATTAGCATGAGCTTAATTGACTGACAATGCCGCCGCGCTTAAGCATATTCCTATAGTTGCCCTTGCAGCAATCGAGGATATATTTCAGGTAGGTTATGTTTTTCCATGTGGATTCAAGATAAAGGTCTTTTTCGATATTCCACCGCCTGCTGAAATGATGTCTCATGTATTTGGCTTCATATCCCATCTCTATTTCGAGCCTTTGCCTGATGAGTTCATAAAATCCAACTGTCTTCTCAAGAAAATCGTCCTCATGCGCATATCCCCGGACATTGCCTTCGTTGAATTCCTTGAAAAGGAAAAACAGCCTCTCAAGATATACGCGGTCTGACATCTGTCCAAGCAGGTCGGACATGAAAATAATTTTCCCCATTATCCTTTCCTCTTCGGATTCAAATGGTATAGCATCAATTTTTACGCTAAGGTTCGTAGCCGTCACAATGCGCCTGCATTTCTCATAATCACTCTCAGAGAACCCGTTTTCTCTGAAATAATCTTTCATGAATTGAATGCTGCGCTCCACATGAATTAATGTATACTTGGAGCCTGTGCCGTCATTATCGTCTTTTGCCTGGATGTAGCCTGTGTCGTGCAGCAATGCGCTGACTAAACCAAGCCCTATCGTCTCTCTGCTGAAAGTATATCCTTCTAAATAAAAACCATGGATGAGCCTTGCCATTGTGAGAAACACATCAGTGGTGTGCTTTAAATCATGGTAGCCGGTGTTGCATTCCCTGTAGCCCGGATATTTGCCTTTAAAGAGAATCGCTGTATCTGTAAAAACCTTCCTTAAGACTTCAAAGTCATAAGAAAGGAAAATCATCGAGACGATATTCCTTACCTCTTTAAAGACGCATTCAGGCCTGTCAATATCGACAAGAAGCGCCATGTCAAACCTGTCATTTATTATTGCTTCTCTGCATCCCATGGATAGGATTCTCCTTTTGGTAGTCATTATGAAATCATAACAGGG
>CAKKPR010000130.1 GCA_919901705.1 Thermodesulfovibrionales bacterium
TGTTCGGAATGTTGCCCATAAAAGAGATATATCCTTTTATCATCAGCAATTGCTTTTATAGGGCCGTGCTGTGCGAAGGATTCTGTACTGCTCCACGCTTTGCCGTCGTAAGAGGTCCAGTAAAAATCATTGTCCGAAGGCCAGAAAAGATACAGCCTGCCCTGAAACCACAGCATCTGTGTCGAACATTTTTTATTTTTATCTTCAAGATATTCTTCAGGAAGCGGAATGGACGATATCCCGCTGTCTTTAATTAAATTGAGTGATGGGTTGTTTTTTATCCCGCTCAGCACAAACAGGCCCTCAGGGCTTATCACTCCCACCGGTCTTTTCCCTGCCGCACCTGTTCTTGTCTCGGCCCATTGAACACTGTCAAAAGTCCTGAAAAAACCTTCACTTAAGAAATATATTTTCTTGCTGTCATTGGTAAAGGAATGGAAAGGTTTTATCTCCCTTGAGTCAGGGTTTTTATCGTCAAGGATGCTGAGCATGAATTTTTCTTTGGGCTCTTTTTTGTTTTCAAAAGACAGGCCGCTGAAATCAATTTCTTTTGAGATGACATAGAGCCTGTTGTTGATTCCTGCAATGTTCTTTGATAACGTCGGAAACGGCATGAAACTGAACACAAGCCCCGGCCTTAAAAACATCAGAGCAAACATAATTACGTATAGCCCGACAGAGAAAAAAATTCCTATTGCAGCGACTCCAATTGCAAGTTTTAGATTTTTTTTCTTCTCTTTTTCCAGGTCTATTGCCATGAATAAGAGGATACTTAAAAATCAGAGAAATGTAAACCTGCTAATGGGGTAAATAGAGGCTGAGTTTTCAATTTCATGTTTTGTTGCAATAAGGCTTAAAAATTGTTTACAATTAAACTGTTATGAAACGCAAGGTAAACCTGTTACCTGATTGGCTTATCGGAATCCTGTTAACGCTGATTATCCTCGGCGGTCTTCTCGCCGGTTGGTCTCCGTTACAGACCCTGGAGTATAAGACCTATGATTTAAGGACAAAATTCAGGCAGCAGAAGGCTTCCAGCCCTGTAGTTATCGTTGCGATTGACGATATGAGCATAGCAAATATCGGACGCTGGCCCTGGCCCCGCGGCTATATTGCTGCGATGATAGACCAACTGGCAGGTTACGGCGCAAAGATTGTCGGCGTGAATATACTGTACACAGAACCTGACCTCAACTCAGGGCTTGCTGAGCTAAGGGCTGTCAGGGGCGAAGTGGAAAAACTGCCCAACTTTCAGAGGAATGCACAGCTTGCAAATATCTATAATGCCCTTGTTCAGGCAGAGATGCGCCTTGATAATGACGCAATGCTTTCTGCTTCGATAGCTGCTGCCAAAAATGTCATACTGCCTCTGTATTTCGATATAGGTGAACAGCAGACAGGCAATCCCGATAATAACCTGCCGGATTATCTTAAAACGAATTCTGCGGCTGCGCTGCTGCCGTCCGAGATGTATATCCAAGCGAGGAACGCAACTCCTCCCATCCCTGAGTTTGTTTCAGGCACACTTGCGCTTGGACACCTGAACCTTATTGCTGATGAGGATGGGACCATCAGGCGGGATCCCCTGTTTATACAGTACATGGGGCGTGTTTATCCGTCGTTTGCCTTGCATGTTGTTATGAAATACCTGAACTATAGCGTATCTGATGTAAGGATAGCCGACAGGATCAATATAGGGAAGGTCAGCATTCCTCAGGATAGGAAACAGATGATGCTTATAAGTTATAACGGAAAGTTCGGCACATTCCCTTATTATTCGTTCTTTGATGTAATAAACAGTAAAGTCCCGCCTGAGACCTTCAAGGACAAGATTGTCCTGATAGGCCACACTGCAACAGGGATTGCTACCCTGGAAGTAACGCCTGTGGAGCCTAATTTTCCGACAATAGAGGTTGAGGCTAATATTATCGAAAATATATTGAACAGGAATTTTATTTCCCGGCCCGAATGGGTCTTATATGCCGAGCTTGGCATCATTGTTCTTTTCGGTGTTTTTCTCTCGTTTTTCATCCCCAGGTTCAAGGCAGGTATAAGCGCTGTTATTGCAGCGGTGCTTTTGCTTATATGGAACGGGGTTGCAATCTATCTCTTTGTTGCAAACGGATACTGGCTTATGATGCTTCATCCGACCCTTCTGCTGGGACTGGGCTATACAATAATAATGTCAAAACGTTATATGGTCACAGAGAAGAAAAAGGAGCTTGTCGAGACTGACAGCATAGAGACAAATAAGATGTTAGGGCTGTCATTTCAGGGGCAGGGGATGCTCGACCTCGCCTTTGAGAAATTCAGGAAATGCCCTGTGGATGATGAGGCTGTCAAAGAACTCATGTATAATCTGGCCCTTGATTTCGAGAGGAAAAGGATGTTCAACAAGGCCGCAGCTGTTTATGAGCATATTTTAAAGGCAGGCAATTTCAAGGACATAAAGGAGAGGATAAAAAAACTCAAGGTCGCAGGCGAGACAATGATATTCGGAGGCGCAGTCGGCGCGACGAAAAAAGATGGCACTGTGCTGATGGAAGGCTCAACAACAACGCCTACTCTCGGCAGGTATGAAGTTCAGAAAGAACTTGGACGCGGGGCCATGGGCATTGTCTATCTCGGTAAAGACCCTAAAATCAACAGGCTTGTTGCTATTAAAACGATTAGATTTGACGAGGTTGAACAAAGCCAGCTTGCTGAAACAAAGAAACGGTTTTTCCGCGAGGCAGAGGCTGCCGGAACTCTCTCCCATCCCAATATCGTGACTATCTACGATGCAGGAGAGGATTATGACGTGGCGTATGTCGCAATGGAACTTCTCGAAGGCAAAGACCTTAGCGATCTTTCTTCAAAGGAAAACAAGCTGCCGCTTAAGGAAGTTTTAAGGATAATAAGTTCGATTGCCGATGGCTTGGACTATGCCCACTCCAAAGGAGTTGTACACAGGGATATAAAACCCGCCAATATCATGCTTATAAAAAGCGGGGATGTAAAGATAACGGATTTCGGGATAGCAAGGGTTATGGCGACTTCCAGCACGCAGACAGGTTTGGTGCTGGGGACTCCGAGCTATATGTCTCCTGAGCAGGTGCTCGGCAAAAAGGTTGACGGCCGGTCTGATTTATTTTCCCTTGGTGTTGTATCTTTTGAGCTTCTTACAGGTGAAAAACCCTTTAAGGGAGACAGCATTGCAACACTTATGTTCAATATAGCCAATACCCCGCCTCTTACGCTGGAAGAATTTTATCCGGATATCCCCGGGTGCTGTGTTTCAATTGTCGGTAAAATGCTCGTAAAGGATGCTGAGACGAGATACCAGCGCGGCAGAGAGGTTGTGAATGATATAAATTTATGTATGAAGGAGCTGGGTTAGACATTGAGATTGCTTGCATGCGGGCAGACAGATACCGGGATTTCAAGGACCAACAATGAGGACAATTTTTGTGTTGAAGAAGGCTTAGGTCTTTTTGCTGTTGCAGATGGAATAGGAGGTTCTTCAGCAGGGGAGATTGCAAGCAAGATGGCAGTTGATGTGATAAGGGATTATATAACAAGGTCTGCTTCTGCAAATGAACCGTTCATTGGCGAGTATAATAAAAAACATTCCGAGTCCGCAAACAGGCTTGCATCAGCTATAAGACTCTCAAATAAGGCAATATACGAGGCATCACAAAACAATGCCGCATGGCGCGGGATGGGGACAACAGTGGCTGCTGCCTTGTTTGCAGAAGACAGGCTGAGCATAGCCCACGTGGGTGACAGCAGGGGTTACCTTATCAGGGCCAATTCAATTGTACAGCTTACGGATGATCATTCTGTAGTATCAGAACAGGTAAGGCAGGGCTTGCTGACCAGGGAGGAAGCGGCAGAATCCAATATCAGGAATATCATCACCAAGGCCCTTGGTAAAGACCTTTCCCTGGATGTTGATATTGATGAAATAGAGGTTATGGATGATGACAGGGTTCTCTTGTGCACTGACGGACTGACAACAATGGTACCTGACGATACTATTCTTTCCATGATTAGTTCCCTTGAGGAACCTGAGAAGGCATGCAGCAAGCTTGTAGATATCGCAAATAAAAATGGCGGGAAGGATAATGTAACAGTAGTAGTTGTTCATTTCAGTAAGAAGAAATGGTTTAGCAGCGTAAAAAATCTTTTTAAATTTGCAGGGAGGTAAAAATGCCGAAGGTCACGCTGAAGTTTAAAGAGGCTGTATTGAAAGAAATACAACTGGATAAGGAAGTAATCACAATTGGCAGAAATCCGGATAACGATATCCACATTGACAATCCCGCTGTTTCAGGCTCTCATGCAAAAATAATAAACGAGGGCGGGAAAATTTTTTTAGAGGATATGAACAGTACAAACAGCACTTTTATAAACGGGAAAAAAATATCAAAAAGCGCATTGAATAATAATGACATAATCACTATCGGCAAGCATACCCTGGTTTTCAGCGGCCCTTCTCAGACAGCTGAGGCAGACAAGACCCTGCAGACAAAGAAACCCGGTCTTAATGAAACAATTGTGCTGGACACGAGAGCACAGAAAGCGATGCAGGCTGAGGCTGCAGGAGCAGCAGCTTCCGGTGAAAAGATCGGGGGCTTTACCGTGATTGAGGGGCCTGCTGAAAAAAATGAATATGAGCTTACCAAGAGGCTGACTACAATAGGCAAGACAGAAACAGCGGAAATCAAATTAAAAGGTTTTTTTGCTCCTAAAGTCGCTGCCCTTATCAACAGGACCAAGGATGGCTATTTTATCAGCCCTCCCGGAACCAAGACAAAGATTAAGGTTAACGGCAACTCTCTTGAAGGCCGTCATGAACTTAAAGACGGGGATATAGTTGAAGTTGAGAATCTCAAAATGCAGTTTTATATTAAGGCATAGAAGCACATAACAAAAGCGATTTAAAGATATGCCTAAAAACAAAAAAACAAAAAGTCGGATACTCGACTCGTTCTCCTCGGCGAACCCGCCTGAGTGCGGGCAACCGAGACCGGGCTGGGATGAATATTTTATAGGTATAGCCAAGGCTGTTTCGACAAGGGCCACCTGTCTCAGGCGCAAATACGGCGCGGTAATCACAAAAAACAATATCATAGTGAGCACGGGCTATAACGGCGCTCCGGCAGGGATGAAAGACTGTCTTGAAGTTGGCAAGTGCACAAGAAAAGAGCTTCAGATCCCCCATGGTGAAAGATATGAGCTCTGCCACAGCGTTCACGCAGAGGCCAATGCAATAATACGCGCAGCAGTCCATGAACTTGAAGGCGCAACGATATACGTATCAGGTTCGGATGACTGTGCAGAAGAATGCCTTTCAGAGCCTTGCATGATGTGCAAGAGGATAATACTTAATTCAAAGATTGCAAGAGTTGTTTATTCAGACGGCAATGGAAAGTTTCATGTAATAAATCCTAAGTCGTGGCTTAAGAAGAGGGTTTAGTATTTAAGAAGTTTAAATAGTACTACAGCGGATCTTTTGGGTTAGATTCCCCCTTAATAAAGGGGGACAAAGGGGGTTGTGCTTTTTCCAGTTCGTTACAACCCCCTAACCCCCTTTTCTAAGGGGGAATTTTAGATATTTGATGCGGCGTTTGAAAAGTGACGCTGTAGTAATAGGGCAAGAAGGTTAAGAAGTTTAAGAAAGAGAATAAGATAATAAATGGAAATATTAAAGCAGCTCAGATGGCAGGATTATCTGGACATTGGCCTTGTGTCCCTTCTGATTTATCGCCTTCTTCTTTTTATAAAAGGTACAAAGGCAGTCCAGATGCTCATAGGTCTCGGTGTACTGCTGTTTGCATCATTTCTTTCCACTTACACAGGCCTTTACACAATGGACTGGATAATACAGAGCTTCTGGGCACAGATAGTGATAGCGCTCATCGTGCTTTTCCAGCCTGAGATAAGAAGGGCTCTTGCCCAGATGGGTGAGACCCCGTTCCTTCAGTCCTTCACTTCCGCTGAGGAACTTAAGTCTCTTGAAGAGATAGTGAAGGCAACAGTGGCCCTTGCAAACAGGAAGATAGGAGCCCTGATTGCTATTGAGCGTGAGACAAGCCTCGGAGATTTTGTTGAGATAGGCACGCCATTGGATGCAAAGGTTACCAGAGAAATACTCCTCAGTATTTTTCACCCTTCATCTCCCATACATGACGGGGCAGTTGTTATACGCGGGAACAGGATAGTTGCCGCAGGATGTTTTTTGCCTATCACACTCAAGACAGAGGTTGATAAGTCCATGGGGACAAGGCACAGGGCAGGCCTGGGACTTACAGAAGAGACCGATGCTGTTGTTATTGTGGTTTCTGAGGAAACAGGCATTATCTCAATGGCTATTGGCGGAAGGCTTGAGACCCACATTGACATGGGGACTTTAAGGGATAAACTGACGGATATGTTTACATCACAGAAGGGTCGGAGACTCGACTCTACGAGAAGGCGATGAGAAAGCTCTTGCTCGAAAACATGGGGATGAAAGTTGCCGCAGTTGTCATGGCAATAACCCTATGGTTTTTTGTCACGTCAAGGGGACAATCCGAGGTGTTAATGGACGTGCCTATTGAACTCAAAAATATCCCCAGTGGATTTGAGAGTGTAAGGCAGGGGATAAAAACTGTGAGCGTGAGCATAAAAGGACAGGAGAGGCTTCTCAGGAATATGAAACCCGCTGCTGTGAGGGTGCATGTAGATTTAAGCAAGGCCAAGAAGGGGAAAGGCACATATTACATAAACAATGAGGATGTAAAGCTTCCCTCGACAATGACCGTTACAAATATAAGCCCGTCTTCTGTTATTGTTGCACTCGAAGAGACAGTTATCAGGACAGCGCCTGTTCAGGCTGTTGTTTTGGGTACCCCTAAAAAAGGATTTTTTGTCGGTTCAGTTGAGGTTAATCCGAGGGAAATGACCATTGAGGGCGCCAGGTCAGAGGTCAGCAGGATAAAGTCTCTCAGGACAGAACCAATTGATATTACGGACATGGATGAGACCTCTGTTCAGGAAGTGAGGCTTGATACCGGGGGCAGGAATGTAAGGACAGAGGTTCAGGAAGTCAACGTAAAGATTGTTATAAAAAAATAAGGAATGGGAATCGCGAAGCATATAATATAAATTCGTTCTAACTTGTTGACAGAACCTCTTTCATTTGGTAATCTACATCTGCTATCCGGTTATTCAGATATTTGAAATATACTGCTTCTGAAAATTTAAAAGTAAATAATCCTGGGAGGCTGATGGCCGTGGTATTAAAGATTCAAAGGATTAAGGAAATATTCTTATGTTTGACGGCAATACTCCTGTTTAGCGCCCCCGCCCTCGCACAGGAAAAGAGCGGCGAAATCCTTCAGCAGTTGGAAAAGAAAGAGCTAATTCCAAAAGAGAAGCCCGAAGCTCCGGTAATCGAGCAAAAAGAAGAAAAGCCCAGAGATGCCATTGACGGCAAGAAAATCCTGATAAGACAGATCAAACTGCAAGGCGCAGCCCTTATTGATGAGCAAACCCTTAAAATAATCCTTTCAAAATATGAAAACAAAGAACTCACCCTGTCGGAGATAAACCAAATAGCGGAAGACATAACGCTGAATTACCGTAAACAAGGCTATATCCTTGCATATGCCTACATAGCTCCGCAGGAAATCAAAGACGGCATATTGGAAATCAGCGTAATAGAAGGAAGGACAGGAGAAATCACAATAAGAGGCAATAAATCCTACAGCGCAAAATTCATCCAAAAGCATCTTGAAAGAATCAAACAAGACCCCTCGCTCAAAGAAGAGAAACTTGAAAGGGCCTTGCTCATCCTCAACGAATATCCATCCCTCAGTGTAAAGGCATCACTAACGGCAGGCAAAGAACTTGGCGCAACAGACATCACGGCGCAGGCAAAAGACAGCCTGCCCATATCAGGAAGCCTCTTTTATGACAACTTCGGCACAAACATAACAAGCAAACACCGCGCCGGTATAAATCTTAACACAGGCAACCTCATAACAAGCGGGGATTATTTGATGTTAAGAGGCCTGACAGGGCTTGACAGGATTGATCTAAACAAACTCTCATACGGAAGGGCAGAGTATCTTTTTCCGATAGATTACAATGGCACAAAGATGGGTCTAAGCTACGCAAACAGCATATATAAAGCAGGAGAGCAATACACAATCCTCGACATACAC
>CAKKPR010000131.1 GCA_919901705.1 Thermodesulfovibrionales bacterium
TGAGATTCATAGGTCTTGATGCAGGCTCTGTAAGTGTGAAGCTTGTTGTGCTCGATAAAAATGGCGTCAAGCTTGGCAGTCATTATGTAAGACATAAAGGGCATCCGCTAAAAATAGCTTTCGAGCTACTCAAGAGCGTTCAGCGTTCAGCTCTCAGCAGTGAGCAGTCAGTAGTTAGTGAATTACCCGCTACCCCCTACCCGCTACCCGCTACTTTCTCTCTCTCCATCACCGGCTCTGCAGGAAGACTTATAGCTTCTGTTCTGGGCATAGAGCCTGTCAATGAACTCGTTGCACAGTCCTATGCAACAAAAAAACTCTTCCCTCATATAAAGACAATCATAGAGCTTGGCGGCGAGGATTCAAAGCTTATACTGCTTGGGGAAAACAGCGTAGTAAAAGAATTCTCCATGAATTCAGTGTGCGCCGCAGGTACCGGCTCATTCCTGGACCAGCAGGCAGAAAGACTGCGCCTTACAATCGAGGAATTCAGCGACCTGAGCCTAAAAGCAGAAAGGCCCCCCAGGATTGCAGGAAGGTGCAGTGTATTTGCAAAGTCAGACATGATCCATCTTCAGCAGATTGCAACACCAACAGAGGATATTGTTGCCGGCCTCTGTTTTGCTGTTGCACGGAATTTCAAAGGCTCAATCTCTCGCGGAAGAAAAATAGAAACTCCTGTCTCATTCCAGGGAGGGGTAGCTGCAAACAAAGGAATGGTCAGGGCCTTCAGGAGCGTTTTTGAACTCGATGACCTTTTTGTGCCGCCTGACTTTAATCTGATGGGCGCATTTGGCGCTGCATTTAAAGATATGGATGAAGGCAGGATAAATTTATTTGACATAAAAAAACTTGAAGACTTCATAAAATCAGATAAACTTCCGGAAGCAGGCTATAAGCCCTTAATAACAGAGGGAGATGATTTTTTTGAGAGACACATTAACAACAGTGATGAGTTAAGAGTTATGATTTATGATTTATTACCCCCCCGTCCCCCCCTTGGTAAGGGGGGGATTACAGAGGGGGTGGATGCATCACGCATCACACATTCACGCATACCTGCTTATCTCGGAATTGACATCGGCTCGATAAGCACAAACCTTGCAGTTACAGACGAGGAGGGACGTCTGCTTTCAAAGCGATATCTCATGACCGCAGGAAAGCCTATAGAAGCCGTAATGCAGGGGCTCAGAGAAATAGGCGAGGAGATTGGAGATAAAGTTGAGATTATGGGTGTCGGCACAACCGGTTCAGGCAGGTATATGATAGCTGATTATGTCGGCGCCGACATCGTAAAAAATGAGATTACTGCGCAGGCAACTGCTGCTGCGTTCATTAATAAAAACGTTGACACAATCCTCGAAATAGGCGGACAGGACTCGAAATATATATCGCTTAGAGACGGGGTTATTGTTGATTTTGAGATGAACAAGGCCTGCGCCGCAGGCACAGGCTCATTCCTTGAAGAGCAGGCTGAGAAATTAAATATTCAGATAAAAAATGAATTTGCGAATCTTGCATTCTCATCGGAAAACCCATGCAGGCTCGGCGAGAGGTGTACGGTATTCATGGAGAACTCCCTCATGTCAAATCTGCAGCGCGGGGCCGACAAAAACAACCTTCTTGCAGGCCTGGCATATTCAATTGTCCAGAATTACATAAACAGGGTTGTTGCCGGGAAAAAGATCGGTGAAAACATATTTTTCCAGGGTGGTGTTGCATTTAATAAGTCGGTTGTTGCTGCCTTTGAAAAATATCTTAATACAAAAAT
>CAKKPR010000132.1 GCA_919901705.1 Thermodesulfovibrionales bacterium
AACGGGTAAAACCCGTTTATATAAATCTTATAACACAAATTCTTAGTAGGAGGCAGGTATGTATAAGACAATAGAAGCTCTTTATAAAAACGGGAAAATCATTCCTACCAAGGAGCAGATACCTGTAAGGGAATCCAGAGTATTGATAACGATACTAGATAAGACCAAAGAAGCTATAAATATCAGAGGGAAAAAGTTATCCCGTAAATTGACTGTATATAAATGCGAGGGCAGGTTAAGGGGATTCACAAGGGAAGACGCCTATGAAAATAGAATCTGACAGGATTTTTCTTGATACTAATGTTTTGGTGTATTCAACATTCGAAGATTATGATAAAGCAAAACATCTTAAATGTACTAAAGCTATTGCCGGCCTTACTGCATCCGGTAAATTCCTCTGCATATCCCCACAGGTCCTAAGGGAATTTTTTGCTGTTTCAACCAATAAGAATATTTTCAAAAAGCCGCTGACCTGCAAACAGGCAGCAAAGAAAATCGGTGAGTTCATGGATGTTTTTGCCATGATTTATGAAACAGAAAATACGATTCATAAGCTCCTCGACTTGCTCGAAGAACACCCGATTGACCGGCAGAAAATACATGACATGAATATCATTGCAACAATGAGAGATAATGGCGTTTCCAATTTGATGACTTTTAATTATGACGGTTTCAAGGCTGTAAAAGAAATCACTATTATTACTATTTAGCTAATCTCCCTGAGCAGAAAACCTTCATCACCGCTCAATCTCCGCCAAAGTCCGCATCCGCCATACGCCGACATAATCAAGGTTCAGCACAACTGCTCTCCTCAGCGAGTCGCCCGAGGCGACCGTGCAACCGGTTTTCAACCTTTTATACTTTAGGCCTATGGCGCTTTCGTACCAGTATGCCTCAGCTGCACTGCATGCCTATGAAATAGGCTATGGATATGCCTATGCCGTAAAAAACTGCATACATGGCAAACTCAACCATTAAAGATGATGCTGCTATTTCCATAAATATGTTCTCCTTTCCTTAACCTGCCTGAGGCTGGGTAAACTTTCATATGTCTCATAATCTATAGCTCTTACCTGTATTTCCTTATTACAGCTGTTACAACACCCGCAATCTTCAGTTCTTTTTTGGGCTTTATCGGCTTAAATTCAGGGTTTGCAGGAATAAGGGTTACGCTGTCTCCTTTTTTATCCAGATATTTTATTGTCCATTCACCATCAACCTCTGCAATAACAATATCCCCGCTTTTTGGAACCTGTACCTTGTCAACAATAACCATGTCTCCGGGAAGTATGCCTGCTTCTGACATGGAGTAGCCTGAGACCTTTAACATAAAAGTGGCCTGAGGGTTTTTCACAAGGAGATCGTCAAGTGAAAGGGTATCTGAAAGATCTTCTTCTGCGGGGCTTGGGAACCCGGCTTCAACAGTGCCGAGTATCTTTACGGAAGATGCTATGGAGCCGGGTATGAGCCTGCCTCTCTCGTCTCTTTCCAGAACCTTGAGTTTTTCGAGTTTATTGACCAGTTTATATACTGCATTCTTGGACTTTATTCCCACCATATCGCCAATCTCGGAAAAACTCGGCATCCTGCCTTTGTGGTGATAGAAATCCGCTATATCCCTGATTCTGGCTTTTAATCTGTTTTCCCTTAAGTCCTTTGTCATGATTTTATTATAGGTGAACGAACGTTTACTGTCAAGAAGATTTTTAAAGGGAGCAAATTTTCGGGAACAAATCTTACGGACTGTTTGTCTAAATAACCAAAGACCAAAAAGAAAGGAGAAAGAATATGCGTTACACAATAGGTTCAATGTTTTTAGCTGTATTGATTTTGTCAGCAATGCCGGCTTTTGCGTATTATCGCGGAGGCAATGTGAATGTCGAGATTGTTTCAGATAATGGAGGGGTTTTCACAACAATACCTTTTAAAAACTATCTTTCGGTCCAGACACGGATAATCAAGAAATATCTCGAGGCACGCAGGGGAGAAAACTACAGCGTTGTTGTGCGAAATGACATGCCTGAAAGGATTGGAGTGGTCATTGCTGTTGACGGCAGGAATATTATCACAGGCAAAAAATCGTTCCTTAAAAACAATGAGATGATGTATATCGTTGAGCCTTACGGTTCTGCAAGGCTTGAGGGATGGAGAACAGACCAGAACACTGTGCATAAGTTCTACTTCACAGATGTAAAGGATTCCTACTCGGTGAGGACCTTTGGTGATTCCTCTGCAATGGGGGTTATCACTGTTGCTGTATTTCGTGAAAAGGAAAGACCGCGTATTCTTTATGAGCAGACGTTAAAAGAAAAAGCCCCTGCACCTTCAGCAGGAGCGCCTGCAATGGACGGATGCAAAAAATATAAGAGCGAATCAGCAGGCACTGGTTTTGGCAATGAGAAATACGCACCTGTAACAACGGTTGAGTTTGAGCCTGAAGGCATACCCTTTGAAAAAATACTGGTAAAGTACGAATGGCATGAAGTTCTCTGTAAAAAAGGGATACTGAAATGCTGGCCTGAAGAAAGAAACAGACTTTGGGATGAAAGCGGGTATGCACCCTATCCGCCTGAATATGGTAACCGCTAAAAGAAATAGTTATATCATCAGGGCCTATTAAATACAGGGCTGCGGGATTATATATCTTGCAGCCCTTAACTGTGTTCAGGGCATAAGTTCATTGCCTGAAAAAGTATTTAAAAAAATAGATAACAAGAGCTGTTATTGCAATCAGAACAAGGCCTGAGACAGAGAAAATCCCGCTGAAGAAATTTTTGATGTCTTTTGAGGAGAGCCTGCCTGCCCATAGGAGCTGAATGAAAAGCCATATAAAAATGGCGTCTGAAAGTGAAAAGGATTTAACCCTCTGCCATATCAGGGAATAATTAAAATGAGGAATCCACCCGCGCATCTGTATGAGTTTAAAATAAAGCAGCATCAGGGCCAGACCCCCCCACCACAACAAAGGCGCAGAGGCGATGAAAGATGAAAGTACCTTGTATCTGACCCTGTATCTGACGCTTCCGAAAATAAAACTCCCGCCTTCAATTTTAGGCATAAGTGAAAAACCCTCGGGCTTCCCAAGGAAAAAAGCAGCAGCATAATGTGAAAGTTCGTGCAGGAATGTGCCGAAGAAATAGAAGATAAATTTTCCGATGAGCTTAAGCTTCACGGCTTATCGTACCATAGGCAGTCGCCACTGTCCGCACACAGGTCGCCTCATTCTCCTCAGCGAACCCGCCTGAGTGCGGGGGCGACTCGCCGAGGAGAGCCGAGGAGAACGACTCTGCGCTGATGCTGCGAAAAGTCAAAGGTGCCGGAGTGCGGAAGGCTTCCGCACTCTTTTTATGCTGATTCCGCCTGTTTTTCGTAGACGAGAATAGGTTTTTCCTTTTTTACTATCGTATCCTCATTAATAATACATTCTTTTATGCCCTTCTGTGAAGGTATCTCATACATCACATCCAGCATTATTTCCTCGAGGATCGCCCTAAGGCCGCGTGCGCCGGTTTTTCTGTGTGTTGCCTTTTTTGCGATTGCCTTAAGAGCGCTGTCTGTAAACCTCAGCCTCACGCTATCAAATGAAAGAAGTTTCTGAAACTGCTTTATCAGCGCGTTCTTCGGTTCCGTGAGTATTTTGACCAGCGCTGTTTCATCAAGCTCATCGAGTATTGCAACAACAGGAAGCCTGCCGACAAATTCGGGTATCATGCCATATTTTATGAGGTCTTCAGGTTCAATAAGGTTTAGAACATCTCCGAGTTTTTGCTCTTTGCTGCCTACAACCTTTGCGCCAAAGCCAACGGTCTTTTTACCGATTCTCTGCTTAACTACATCATCAAGGCCTATGAATGCGCCTCCGCAGATGAATAGTATATTTGTTGTGTTCACCTGAATAAATTCCTGCTGCGGATGTTTTCTCCCGCCCTGCGGGGGGATATTTGCAACTGTGCCCTCTATTATTTTAAGTAAGGCCTGCTGCACGCCTTCTCCTGATACATCCCTTGTTATGGAAGGATTTTCAGACTTTCTGCTTATCTTGTCTATCTCGTCTATATAAACTATGCCTCTCTGCGCCCTCTCGATATCGTAGTTTGACGCCTGAAGGAGCTTGAGTATTATATTCTCCACATCCTCCCCAACATACCCTGCTTCTGTGAGAGTTGTTGCATCTGCAATTGTGAATGGTACATCAAGAAATCTTGCCAGTGTCTGTGCAAAAAGTGTCTTGCCCGTGCCTGTAGGGCCTATTAAAAGTATGTTGCTCTTCTGCAATTCAACATCTGTTTTTGCAGGACTGTAGATTCTCTTGTAATGATTATGCACTGCCACGGACAACACCTTCTTTGCCCTTTCCTGGCTGATAACATAATCCTCAAGGAATTGGTGTATCTCTTTCGGAGTCGGAAGTTTAGGAAGCGCATGCCCTTCTTCTGCCGGGTAAAGCTCATCAGCCATTATCTCATTGCAGAGTTCTACACACTCATTGCATATATAAACAGCAGGGCCGGCAATAAGTTTTTTTACCTCATCCTGTCCCTTGCCGCAGAACGAGCATTTAAGTGCATTTTCATCTTTTTTCGACATAATCCTCCAAAACCCTATAAGCTGACAACTGTCAGCTTTGTTATTTATTTTTTAAACTGTGTATTACCTCATCCACAATGCCGTATTGCTTTGCCTCATCACCGGACATGAAGAAATCCCTGTCAGTGTCTGCCTGTATCTTCTCAAGCGGCTGTGCTGTATGGGTAGCCAGTATTCCGTTCAAGGTTTCCTTCATCTTGAGAATTTCCCTTGCATGTATCTCAACATCAGTTGCCTGCCCGTGAAATCCGCCCATCGGCTGATGAAGCATTATCCTTGAATGAGGGAGTGCAAACCTCTTGCCCTTTGTCCCTGCAGAAAGCAGTAATGCGCCCATGCTGGCTGCCTGGCCGATGCAGTAGGTAGCGATATCCGGCTTTACATACTGCATGGTATCGTATATCGCAAGGCCGGAAGATACTATTCCGCCAGGAGAATTTACATATACATGTATGTCTTTATCAGGGTCATCTGACTGAAGAAACAGCATCTGTGCTATGACTGCATTTGCAACGTTATCGTCAATAGCAGTTCCAAGAAATATTATCCTGTCTTTCAGTAGCCTCGAGTATATGTCATATGCCCGCTCTGTACGACCTGCCTGTTCTATAACAAAAGGGATAAAGCTCAAAGTTATTCTCCTTTCTCTGTAGTAGCCCTGGAAAGCAAAAGGTCCAGGACTTTTTGTCCATATATGGAATTCCTCAGTCCGTCAAGGGAACCGTCCTTCTGAATGTATATTCTCATCAGGGATTCCGGCGGCATGGAAAGTCTCTGCGATATATCCATTATCTTTGCCTTGACCTCATCGTCTGTCACAGTTACTCCTTCTTTTTCACCTATTATGGAAAGGAGTACCAGTGCCTTTGCGGTTTTTATTGCCTCAGGTTTTAATTCAGCCCGTAAAGCGTCATCGTTTTTATCGCCTGCTTTTTTGGACGCCTTAAGCTCAGCAAGCATTGCTGAGAGCTCTTTTTCGAGCATTGCATCAGGCACATCAAAGTCATGAGCATTAACCAGTTTTTCGAGTATCTCGTCTCTCTGGACTTTCATAACCTGATTTTTCTTTGCGCTTTCTATCTCTTCTTTAATGCCTGTCCTCAAGCTCTCCATATTTTCAAATCCCATGTCCTTTGCGAGTTCGTCATCCATTGCAGGAAGATTTTTCTTTTTGACTGCCTTTACTGCATTTTTTACAACTGCCTTCTTGCCTGCAAGTGCTTTCACATGAAAGTCTTCAGGGAACTGTGTTTCGACCTCAACAACGTCTCCGGCTTTTTTGCCTTTCAGGCTCTCTGATATCTCTTTTGGCAGGCCTTCTACCCCAATCTTTAATACCTGATCTTTGGCAGACATGGTCTGGTCATCATGCTTAATTTCATAGTCCACTGTTATCAGGTCTTCTTCCTCTGTCTCCTTATCAGCAAGCTCATACGTTGCCTTACCTTCCTGAAGCCTTTTTAATGAGGTCTCTATATCTGAATCTGTAACAGTCACAGGGATGTCTTTTACAGCCAGATTTTTATAATCGAGATTTTCTATCCTGGGCATTATCTCAACTGTTAAAGCCAGAGACAACGGGCTATTCCTCTGAAAATTAATCCCTCCGTCCAGGGCAGGCTGTGTAACAGGCACGATACCGGCTTCTTTCAATGCCTTTTCATAAAATTCAGGGATTATTTTTTCAATAGCCTCAGCCTCAGCGCTTTTCCCAAAATGTTTTTCGATTATATTCATCGGCGTTTTCCCCGGCCTGAAACCGGGAATCTTTGCCTTCTGCCTTACTTTCTCCAGGGTGTCCTTTATCTTTTTTTCTATATCTTCCGTTGGTATCTCTATCTTAAGCCGCTTCTTTGTTGAACTGATATCTTCTACTGTTTTAAGCAAAATGTCCTCCTTGGGTAAATTACGGTAGTTATTTACTATAAAATAATATGGAAACTTAGTCAATTTAAGGTCTATAATTGCAGCATGAACCTTTACCTGATTGACGGCAATTCTTATGTCTACCGCGCATTCTATGCAATAAAGGGGCTGACGAACTCCAAGGGTTTTCCCACAGGCGCGATATACGGGTTTACAAACACGCTCCTTAAGATAATAAGAGGGAAGAAGCCTGATGGCGTTGTTGTCTCTTTTGATTCTCCAGCCCTGACTGAAAGACACAAGATTTTTAAGGAATATAAGGCGCAGAGACCCGAGACCCCTAATGACCTTGTTCAGCAATTGCCTTACGTAAGGGAGATGATTAATGCCTTTAATATAAAGATCTTCGAAGTCCCCGGATACGAGGCAGATGACCTCATAGGCACAATTGCAAAAAATGCATCGGAAAAAG
>CAKKPR010000133.1 GCA_919901705.1 Thermodesulfovibrionales bacterium
TATTAGGGTTTCATAATGGACAGGGATAATTTTATGTTCGGGCATGTCTTATACAGCGAGGGCAAGGTTTTCTTCGATAATAGGTTTTCTTGATTCCCATGAATTATTAATCTTTGAAAAGCCTGACTCTTCCAAAACTTCTTCAAGTGTACCCATAGTCTGGCATTCTTCAACAAAAGCCTCGACAGCCTCTTTGAAGGATTTCTTTGCTTCATCAACAGTTTCGCCAAAGCTGGAGACATTTAATTCAGGCGATAATGCTACATAAACATCTCCTTCTTTAAATATCTCAATTCTTACAGATATGTTCATCAAAATCCACCTCCAATCTTCAATGCTATTTTAGCACATTCAAGACAATTATTTGAGCGCTGCTTCTCCCCCTTCCTCACTCCGCCGATTAAGATGGATTAATTGTTACTTCCTTCCTTTCAAAAACGCTGCAAAGAAGAATGCTGTGAGTATGAGGACGATTGTGCCGCCGGAGGATACATCAAACTGATAGGAAAGATAAAGGCCTGCTATTGTAGAAAAAAAAGCGATGCAGCAGGATATCAGCATCATCGGATAAAACCTTCTTGAAACAAGCTGGGCCACAGCGCCGGGAATAACAAGCAGGGCAGAAACAAGAATAATCCCCACAACTTTTATTGACATCACAATCGCAACTGCCATCGAGAT
This sequence comes from Thermodesulfovibrionales bacterium, assembly GCA_919901705.1. Classification (GTDB taxonomy): domain Bacteria; phylum Nitrospirota; class Thermodesulfovibrionia; order Thermodesulfovibrionales; family UBA1546; genus SCSY01. The sequence goes on from CAKKPR010000133.1 coordinate 682, forward strand.
AAGAAAGATTGATTTTATCAGCCTTGTAGGTATGCCGCTTACTATTGCAAGCTCTTCATTAAAAGTCGTAAGCAGAAGCTCTTTCATTATCACTGCCAGCGCTGCAAGGATGGCAACAGTTATGGCGATTGTAAGCCACATCTCATTTTCACTTATTGCAAGGATGCTTCCAAAGAGATAACCAAAGAGGTCAACGTTATAGCTTTTTGAGAGTCCTATAAGCACTATACCGAGAGCCATCGAGCTTGAAAAAAACACGCCTATGGCAGTGTCTTCCGCAACCTTGCCTTTTGAACTTATCCTCTCTATTCCAAACGCGATCAGGATGGAATATATCATTGCCGTTATCATGGGATTTATACCGGCAAAAAAACCTATTGCAACACCTCCGAATGCCGCATGGGAAATGCCTGAGCCTATAAAAGAGACCCGTCTTAAGACCACAAATACAGAGATGATGCCGGTGAGGATGCTGACAACTATCCCTGTTATCAAGGCCCTCTGCATAAACCCGTATGAAAGTATTTCCATTACTTCCTCAGCCTCTCGCACTTGTCGCAAACATCAGAGTGGATTAGTAAATCCACATTCTTGCCATAGAGCCGCTCCAGAACATTTTCGTCAAGCGCTCCGAGAGGCGCGCCATGGTAGTAGAGGATTTTATTAAGGCAGGCAATCTCATCAACATAAGCTGTTACCGCGCCTATGTCATGAGAGACCATGATGATAGTAAGGCCAAACCTCTTCTGCAGACCTTTCAGAAGATGATAAAAATCCTCCTGACCGACAACATCTATGCCTGTGCTCGGCTCATCGAGAATGAGTATCTTTGGATCGCTGACCAATGCGCGTGCGATGGATATCCTTTGCTGTTCCCCTCCCGATAAATCACTAAACGGCTTATCACCCTGGCCTGACATGCCGATAAGTTCGATATATCCCAGTGCCTTTTCTTTTTCCTTTTTTGAAGGCCATTTGAACATTCCCAGTTTTCCGTACATCCCCATCGTAACAACATCAACAGCGCTTGCAGGGAAATTGATGTCAAGGTTTATATGCTGCGGCAAATAACCGAATATGCCCTGTCTCAGGCATTCCTCAGGGGATTTATCAAATACTTTTATCCCGCCTCCTGCAGGCTTAACAAGGCCGAGTATCACCCTCAATAAAGTTGTCTTGCCGCTGCCGTTCGGCCCGACAATGCCGAGAAACTTTCCTTCAGCAAGTGAAAGGTTTATATCGGCAAGTATCTCCTTACCGCTAAGTATTACAGAGAGATTATTTATTTCTATTGCGTTCCTGCTCACTTCATCGCACCTTCCATCACAGAAAGATTATATCTCATAAGCCCCAAATAAGTATCCCTGCCTTTGATATTTGAACCCCCAATCGGGTCAAGGAATAAGACCTTTGCTCCCGCCTCTTTTGCGACCACCTCTGCAATGGCAGGATTGAACTGCGGCTCTGCAAAAACAACTTTTGAGGTTATCCTCTTTACCTCCCGAATGATTCTTGCGATATGTTTTGGAGAAGGCTCCCTGCCCGGTGATTCTTCTATGACGCCTGCTACACTCAGGCCGTATCTTTTAGAGAAATAGTTCCATGCAGGATGAAATGTCACATATTCTTTTATCTTGAAAGTCTTAACCTTATCTGAAATTTCCTTATGAAGGATATCCAAATCCTTTTTATATTTCTCAGCCCTTCCCCTGTAATAGGCGCTCCCTGAATGGTCAGCCTTTGAGAGGGCGTCTGTTATTTTATCTGCAATTGCTTTTGCAAACACAGGGTCAAGCCATACATGAGGGTCAGCAATTTCTGAAGAACCATGCGACTTATCATGACCTGCCTCCGATTTATGAGAGTGTATATCCCTTATCAATGGAAGTCCCGAAGATGCATCAACAACAATAAGTCCTTCATTCCCTGATGCTCTCAGCATCTTCGCTGCCCAGAATTCTAACCCAGCCCCAATTTTTATGAACACTCCCGCCTTACTTAGCTTCATCATCTCAGGCGGCGTCGGTTCAAATGTATGAGGCGAGACACCCGGAGGAAGCATGATTTTTACGTCAACCCTTTCCCCTCCAATCTGTTTTGCAATGTCACCGAGAGGAAATATGCTGGCAACAACCTTAAGTTTTTCGGCATAAGAGTTTTGCGCTGAAAGCAGAACCAGAATGATTAGAACTATCTGAAATTTTTTCATATTTCCTTATCTTCTGACTTAATATCATATATGAATTGCAGATTCATGTAAAATATCATAATGAAAAATTCAGATAAATTCTCCGCACTATATTTCAGGGACTTCCGTTTGTTCTGGTTCGGCCAGCTCATTTCCCTGTCAGGCACATGGATGCAGTCTGTTGCACAGGGATGGCTTGTATATTCGCTGACAAAATCCCCCTTTTACCTCGGCATTGTTGCCGCTGCATCAACCCTGCCCATACTGCTCTTTACACTAATCGGCGGGATGGTTGCAGACAGGTTCAGAAAAAGAAATCTCATAATCCTGACCCAGGTGCTGTCCATCATCCCTGCGCTTATGCTTGGGATTTTCATAGACTTTAAAATCATAACCGTCTATCAGGTCATCGTACTTGCATTTTTTATGGGAACGGTCAACGCCTTTGATATGCCTGCAAGGCAATCCTTTCTTGTTGAGATGGTCGGCAAAGGGCATATTCTTAATGCCATAGCGCTTAATTCAGCGGCATTTAACGGCGCCCGCATCATAGGGCCTGTCATTGCCGGCCTGACAATAGCGTATCTCGGGCTCCCGGCATGTTTTTATCTTAATGCGGCAAGTTTTGTTGCAGTGATAATCGCCCTGTCTTTAATAAAAAACCGGGGCGGGATTACTGCAACTTCAAAAGGATTCTTGAAGGATTTTTCAGAAGGCCTTCATTTTATAAAGGCTCAAAAAGATATTCTGTATATTATAATCCTCATTTCTGTATTCAGCCTGTTTGGAATACCTTTCACAAGTTTTCTGCCCATATTTGCTGAAGAGATATTCAATGCAGGCCCAAAGGGGCTTGGCCTGTTAGTCAGCGCCACAGGGCTTGGCGCATTCTCTGCCGCAGTAATAATCGCCGTAAAAGGCAACATAGAAAATAAATGGCGATATATGTCAGTTGCCGGCTTGTGCTTTTCAGCGGCGCTGCTTGCCGTTTCCATATCAAAAATTTTATGGCTCTCTCTTTTATTCCTTGTCTTCACAGGATGGGGAATATCCAGTTTCCTTGCAACGGCAAACAGCTTTATCCAGCTTTCCACTCCTGATAATTTAAGAGGAAGGGTCATAAGCGTCTATTCGATGGTATTCCTTGGTTTTGCTCCGATAGGAAATTTTCTTATCGGAATACTATCACATTCACTGGGGACAACAAACGCAGTGTCCATCTCAGCCGTAATCTGCATTATTGCATCAATCCTGTTTTCCAGCGCCAGTTCTTCTATAAAAACAATGAATTCTTCTTGCCGCCTTTGACATGAGGGTAATAAATAAGACATACTTTTCGGGTAATAAATACTATTTGAAACCATGTGAAGAATATGAAAACCTGCATATTGATAATAGCGCTTCTGTCTTTGCCAATCTCAGCCGGTGCTGTTGAACAGGATGCTGGAGCAGACAGCAACGGCTACGGCAATATCTTCCTCCCGACAGGCGACCTGTTCCGGCCTTTGATTGCTGACCCGAAACAGCCGAGGTTCTTTGTAAGCTTAAGAAAATATAACTTTAAAGCACACAATATCAATGGCGCTGCCGTGGGATACGGAGAAAATTTTGGGATATACAAACACCAGGGGAAAGAGAATGAATCCAGTTATCAGCTGAATATTGTAGGCGGACTGTTTGCACAGTTCAATCTGGATGCGCCATCACGCGACCTGCTGAATGCTGATTACACCATAGGCTTCCCTCTAACGTATAGAAACGGCCCTGTTTCTGCGCGCCTTAATGTTTATCACCAGAGTTCCCATCTTGGAGATGAGTATCTTCTTGAGACAAAGCCAGAGCGGATTAATCTCTCCTATGAAGCTGTTGACCTGCTCGGCTCTTATGAATGGGAAAAATGGCGCAGTTATCTCGGCGGAGAATATCTGTTTCGCAGGGAGCCGGGGGACCTCAAGCCGGCCGGAGTCCACGGAGGAATTGAGTATTATGGAACCAAACATGTTTTGAAAATCGGCAGGCTGGTGGGAGGATTGGACCTGAAGATCTACGAGGAACACCACTGGTCACTTGACGCTGCCCTCAACATAGGTTTTGAATTCGGCCAACTGAATCCGGGCCAGAGGCGGCTGCGCATCATGCTTGAAGGATATAAAGGTTATTCACCCCACGGCCAGTTCTACAATGACAGGATATCTTATTACGGGGTTGGCTTGTACCTCGGTTTTTAGGCTGGCAGACCTCAGGAGGGGACTGTCTTTGAGCGGTTTTATTTTGCCGATAGTCTGATAATAGATTTGTGAATAATATGGATAACCCATGAAAATACTTGCAATAGACACATCAACAATGCTCGGAGGAATCGCAATCATGGATGACCTTACCCTGATTGCAGAGACAAGGCTCAATGTCAAATCAACTCATTCAGAGAGGCTTATGACAGAGATAGAACATTGCCTCAAACAGTCATCCTTGAAGATATCTGATATTGATGTCTTTGCAGTAGCTATTGGTCCCGGCTCTTTTACGGGGCTGAGAATTGGGTTAAGCGCTGTCAAAGGATTATCTTATGCGACAGGGAAACCGATAGTTTCTGTCCCAACTCTTGATGCCCTTGCATTGAATTTCCCTTACAGCAGATATCCTGTATGCACAATGCTTGATGCAAGAAAGAAAGAGGTGTATGCAGCGTTGTTTAAGTGGGAAGATGATAATAAAACTGAATTACCCCCCCATCCCCCCCTTACCAAGGGGGGGCTAAGGGGGGGTGGCGCCTTTATCAAACTAATACCTGAGGCGTCATTTAATCCTGAAGAATTTATGCGCGGTTCCCTCCTTGTTACTGATTATGAAAAGTTTATCTTTGCCGGTGAAGGAGCAGTAATTTATAAAAATAAAATTATCGATGCCATGGGTGAAAAGGCAGTATTTGCATCCCCTGAAAAAACAGTCCCTTCACCTGCAAATGTTGCATCCCTGGGCATGAAGAAGGCTCTCAGAGGAGAATTTTCAGAACCTGTCAGCCTTGTACCGGTTTATATCAGAAGATCAGAGGCCGAGGTAAAGTGGAAGGGCTCATCATAAGAGAATTGCTGGAGCATGACTTACCCGAGGTAGTGGGAATCGAAAATATCTCATTTACTACCCCCTGGTCGGAAATATTATTCTTTAATGAAATATATAAGCAGCGCTCAATTGCAAAGGTTGGAATCATAGAAGAAGCGCGCAGCGTGCAGCGTGTAGTTGGATATATATGTGCAAACTATGTGGCTGACGAAGGGCATATTCTGAATCTCGCAGTCCACCCTGACTTTAGAAGAAAGGGAATTGCAAAAACCCTTGTAGAAAATATTCTTGAAGAACTAAAAGAAACTGATTGCAGGTTTTTATATCTTGAGGTAAGAGCTTCCAATAATACAGCAAGGGAACTCTATGAAGGTTTTGGATTCAGCGTAGTTGGAACTAGAAAAAAATATTACAATAAACCTGAAGAAGATGCAGTCATTATGTCGTTGCGACTCGATTCCGAGATGCTCAGGATTTAGCCTTTTTTGTATTTCTTTGCTCTGACATCCCGGCAATGCCCTTTACCGCAATCAAGAAGCCATCTTTTAACTTCTTGTTTTTTATTTTTCTGAAAAGTTTAAGAAGTTCGATCTCATCATCGCTGAGAGTGCCATATAAACTAACAGATTCTGCTACCATCGTTTTTTCTTCATCTGCAATAAATCTGCTCACCGGCATATTAAGGGCCTGTGCGATCTGAGAAAGCCTTGATATGCTTATTTCACTTGCCCCTTTTTCATATTTCTGAACCTGCTGATAGGAGACGCCTATTCTCTCCGCTAACCCCATCTGAGATAGACCAACGGTTTTTCTCGATATTCTTATGAGATTTCCAATATGTCTTTTAGCTGTCTCTCTGTTCATAATACGATGCATAATTTTGCTTTTTAAACCAGGAAAAGTCTATAAACCCACAGTTGT
>CAKKPR010000134.1 GCA_919901705.1 Thermodesulfovibrionales bacterium
CTGTCTATAGCCTTTAGTTGAATATTTGTTGTTTCATAATATTTGGGTATTAAGGAGTTCCTGCTCATGTCTGCATCGTCAATATATTTTTTCCTGTCGAAGAGTTTAACCGGATAATTATCAAGGACTCCTCCGTCAACATAGACATCGCCCCTTACGCTTCTTACTGCTGAGAAGAAGAGGGGGATTGACATTGAAATCCTGACAGCATCGGCGACAGGCATGCGCGGTGTATGCTCATAAGAAAAGACCTCGGAAAAGCGTGTTGAAAGGTTTGTGCCGACAATGTAAATATCCCTGAAGCCTTTTTTGTCTTTCAGGTCATTGAGTTCTTTAAAGGTTGATTCTTTGTTTCCTGTTTTTTGCGCAATAAGGCCAGCTGCCCAATCTCTGAAAAACTCGCCTTTATACCATCCGAACTTTTCAATCAGCCGGGCAGAGTCTCTTATGTATCCCCATGAGTCATCAAGAAATTTTTTAAAATCAAGAGTACCGAGAATTTGTTTTACATCCTGATTTGAATAGTTCAGCCCGAATAGAAGGGCATTTATAGCTCCGGCAGAAGTCCCGCCGGCTCTTTTTATATTTTGTACTATCGCTCTCTTGTCCAGTTCCTCCATTGCTCCCACATAAGCGATTCCTTTGACCCCGCCGCCTTCAAAGATTAAATTTTTAAACGGATAATCAGGCATATTCTCTCCTTATTATTAGTAATTAACCGAATTAGGAATTGGCTTACTATAATAAAACCCCTCATCTCTGTCAATGGAGAGAGATTGCCACGCCCCGACAAGTCGGGACTCGCAATGACAGACATTACGCTCACAATGACAATCTATACAATGAAAGTGTTACGATATATCCATGCAATTTGTTGATTATACGAAAATCTATGTAAAGGCAGGGGATGGCGGAAGGGGATGTGTTGCCTTCAGGAGGGAGAAGTATGTTCCCCATGGCGGGCCAAGCGGCGGTGACGGAGGAAGGGGAGGGCACATCATATTCAAGGCCACAAAAGATCTGAACACTCTCCTTGACCTAAGATACCAGCGCGAATACAAGGCCCAAAGAGGCCAGCACGGCATGGGCAAAAAAATGCACGGCAAAAATGGCGAAGACCGTATTGTTTCTGTTCCTGTCGGCACGATAATAAAAAACGCTGATACAGAAGAAATCCTTGCTGACCTTGATAAAGAAGATGCTGAAGTTATAATTGCAAAAGCAGGCAGGGGCGGACTTGGAAACGCACACTTTGCAACTGCCGTAAAACAGGCCCCAAGACATGCGCAACCCGGCGAAGAAGGCGAAGAGAAGAATCTTGTCATTGAGTTAAAACTTCTGGCTGATGTGGGGTTGATGGGACTTCCGAATGCAGGCAAGTCAACATTGATATCAGTGATATCTTCCGCAAGGCCGAAGATTGCGGATTATCCGTTTACAACGCTTGTTCCTAATCTCGGAGTTGTAAAGGTTGGAGACTACATGAGTTTTGTTGTTGCAGATATTCCGGGCCTGATTGAAGGCGCTCATAAAGGCGCAGGGTTAGGCTTTCAGTTCCTGCGTCATGTAGAGCGCACCTCTATATTATTACATCTTGTTGATGTCTCGGATATTTTAGAGAGCGACCCTGTTGAAGATTTTAAAAAGATTAACAGGGAACTTGAACTTTACAGTCCGGAGCTTATGAAAAAGCCTCAGGCGGTTGTGGGAACAAAGATTGATATTGCAGGTGATGAAAAGAGGCTTAATAAGCTTAAAAAGCACTGCAAGTCAAAGAAGATAGATTTTTTCCCGATATCTTCTGCAACGAATAAGGGAATAAAGAAGCTTCTCTCTTACCTTGCTGTAAGGGTTGAGAGCAAGCGAAAAAGTGATGTATAATTCAAAACTATGAAAAGAATCGTAGTAAAAATAGGGAGCAATATACTTGCCGATGAGAAAGAAGGGCTTGATACAAGGCGCATCTCATCAATAGCATCAGACATATCTGAACTCCAGAATATGGGATATGCTGTTGTGCTTGTATCTTCAGGAGCTGTTGCTGCCGGAATGAGAAAACTCGGATTAAAGGAAAAGCCGAAGGATGTGCAGCTCAAACAGGCTGCGGCAGCAGTAGGGCAGTCAAGCCTCATGTGGGCTTACGAGAAGGGTTTTGGAGAGCATGGGAAGAAGGTTGCCCAGATACTTCTTACGCGGGATGATTTCTCTGACAGGGAAAGATATATCAATTCCAAGAACACGTTGTTTACATTGCTTCAATACGGCGTTGTGCCGATAATCAATGAAAACGATACTGTTGCAACTGACGAGATAAAATTCGGGGACAATGACCATCTTGCCTCTCTGGTTGCAGGGCTTGTTGAGGCTGAAAGGCTGGTTATACTCTCTGATGTTGAGGGCCTCTGTTCTGCCGACCCAAGGAAAAGCAATAAGGCAGTCCTCATAAAAACAGTCGATGAAATAACATCAGGCATTGAAGCCTCTGCCGGAGCCGCAGGGAGCGCTGTCGGAACAGGAGGGATGTATTCAAAGATTCTCGCTGCAAAAAAGGCTGTGAACAACGGAATTACAGTAAATATAATAAGCGGCAAAAAGAGCGGATTGATTATATCCCTGTTAAAAGGGAATTCTCACGGGACAGAGTTCAGGGCAAAAAAAGAAAGGCTCTCATCAAGGCAGGGATGGATAGTTTACGGCAGCCGCGCTAAAGGAACTCTTCATCTTGATTCCGGAGCTGTTAAGGCGCTTTTGCATGGAGGGAAAAGCCTTCTGCCTTCGGGAGTTGTCTCTCTTGACGGTAATTTTGAGACAGGCGATGCTGTTTATTGCGTTGATTCAGCGGAAAAGCGTATTGCGAAAGGAATAAC
>CAKKPR010000135.1 GCA_919901705.1 Thermodesulfovibrionales bacterium
CCCAATAAAAAGGCCAACATTGACAAAGCTTATGATTAGAAATATAATTAAAAAATACTTAAGAAATTCAGGGGAGGTTCATAATGGCAGAGGGTATAATCGAGGTCACGACTTCTACGTGGGATAAAGAGGTTCTTCAGGACAAGGGATTGGTTATGATTGATTTTTGGGCTGTGTGGTGCGGGCCGTGCAGGATGATTGCGCCCACAGTTGAAGAGCTTGCAAAGGAATATGCCGGGAAAATAAAGGTGGCAAAGCTGAACACCGATGAAAACCCTGATATCGCAAGCAAATATAAGATAATGGGGATTCCTACAATCATGTTTTTCAAGGGCGGCCAGAGAGTAGATCAGGTTGTTGGTGCCGTACCCAAGAATCAGCTTAAATCCAAGATAGATTCTTTACTCAGCGCCTGAATCTGCTGATTATAATCTTTAATAATACAAGACAAAGTTAAGTGAAAAATATTTTTGCTGTTATCGGCATTGCGTTTTTTTTAATCTTTGCTTCTTCATGCAAAAAAGGAGAAGTAGAGATAAATCCCCCCTCTGTAGGAGACACAGCGCCTGATTTTACGTTAAAAGGAATAAACGGTAATACAAGCAGCCTTGCTGATTACAAAGGCAAGGTAGTTATGGTCGAATTTTGGGCTACATGGTGCCCCCCGTGCAAGGAATTAACGCCAATACTTGAGAAGATTCATAAAAAATATAAGGATAAGGGACTTGTATTTCTTGCCCTTGTATCAAAAGACGAGGGAGAGGCAACCATAAAATCTTTTATAAAGGAACATGGAATTACATATCCTGTGCTTCTGGCTGACCAGGAGACCATGAGGCATTATGGCATAAGCAGCATCCCCGTAACTTTTATAATTAATAAAGAGGGCCGGGTCGTAACAATACACATGGGCAATACGCAGGGCATTATGCAGAAACTTACATCTGAGATAGAAAGGCTGCTTTAATCTTATGTTTGAATCGCTTACCGAAAAACTCGAATCAATATTTAAAAAACTTCGCGGCAGGGGACTGCTTAAAGAAGAAGACGTCGAAGCAGCACTGAAAGAGGTCCG
>CAKKPR010000136.1 GCA_919901705.1 Thermodesulfovibrionales bacterium
CCGTTGGCACCGCTATATTCGGAGATAATGTTTTTGGGATACGAATAATGGCTGTCGTATTTTCTGCGCTTAGCAGCATTGCCCTTTATCTGTTGGGTAAAAGACTTTTCCGCCTCAGCGGATCTCCGATTGATGAACGAACCGGCGCGGCAGCTGCAATATTAATGCAGATTGTCCCTTTGTATTCAACGTATGGAATATTATTCACAATAGATTCCCCATTTATTTTTTTCTGGATACTGTCGCTTTTGTTGTTCTGGGAGGCCATAAACGGAGCGCAGAGCGCAGAGCGCAGAGCGCAAGAAAAATCAGGATTCATGGGTCAGCAGTCAACACCCCCCCAGCCCCCCCTTAATAAGGGGGGGATTAAAGGGGGGGTATGGCTTGTTCTCGGTATCTCCATAGGCCTCGGCCTTCTTACTAAATATACAATGGCATTCTTTTATGTTTGTGCATTTCTTTTTCTGTTCACCTCAAAACAGCATAAAAACATTCTTCGTACAAAGTGGCCTTATATAAGCCTTCTGGCAAGCCTTATTGTCTTTAGTCCTGTCATTATCTGGAATTTCAGTAATGATTGGGTAACTGTAAGGCATACGGCAGGACAGGCGCATGTAGCAGAAGGGTTTAACATATCAATCATCAGTTTTGCTGAATTTGTCGGGTCGCAGCTTGGAGTTATTACGCCGATTATTCTTATATTGATGGTATATGCGCTGTTTAAATTGAGAAAGGAACCCGCCGGGCATTTTTTATTCTGGTTTTCCATTCCTTTTTTGCTTTTCTTTTTCCTTAAGAGTATTCAGGCTAAAGTTCAGGCAAACTGGGCGTTGCCGGGTTATGCGGCCGGATTCATTGCCTTTTCATCTTTGTTTGTAGCCAAATGGGAGACATTAAGGAAAGGTGTTCGGATAGCTGTAATTGCGGGTATTACCCTGGCGCTTTTTACCACAGTTGCCGCATATTGCCTGCCGGTTTTAAAATTGCCTTCCGGTTTAGACCCCAGTTCAAGGATAAGAGGCTGGGAAGAACTTGGGATAGAGATAAGCAGGCTGTCTGACGAGCTTTCAGCAGAAGGGCCATTATTTATTTTTTCCGATAGATACCAGGTCTCAAGCGAACTGGCGTTTTATGTGAAAGGCCAGCCCGTTACCTATTGTGCAAATATGGATAGGAGAATGAACCAGTATGACCTATGGCCGGGGTTTAATAACCTTATCCATTTTAATGCAATTTTTGTTACAATAAACGACGTGCAAATTCCTGAGGAATTCGCAATAGCATTTAACAGGTGTGATAAGGATAGGTTTGACGTCTCTAGCGGCGGCAGAAACCTCAGGAGCTATTCAATAATTACATGCTATGATTTTAAGGGGATGCAGCAGAAAGGAATGAGCAGCTATTGATGACAGTTTCTATTGTAGTGCCTTTATATAATGAAGAGGAAAATGTAGATATCCTTCACGAGAGGCTCAGGGAAGCCCTTGAGCAAATGGGGCTTGAGTATGAAATACTTTATGTTGATGACGGAAGCACTGACACGACACTGTCAAAGCTTGAGGCGATACAGTTAAAAGATAAAAGTGTTGTTGTGCTGAGCCTTAGAAGGAATTTCGGCCAGACCGCGGCATTTGCGGCAGGCTTTGATTTTGCAAGGGGCGATATAGTTGTAACAATGGACGGGGACCTGCAGAACGATCCAAAGGATATACCCAAGATGCTTGAGCTTATAAAAGATTATGACCTTGTGAGCGGTTGGAGAAAGAAAAGAAAAGATCCATTCTTTACAAGGCGGGTGCCGTCAATCCTTGCTAACTGGGTAATAAGCAAGGTAACCGGCGTCAAACTCCATGACTATGGCTGTTCTCTGAAGGCATACAGAAGAGATGTAATCAAGAATCTTAAACTGTATGGTGAGATGCACAGGTTTATACCTGCTGTTGCAAGCTGGTACGGAGTTCGGGTAGCAGAGGTAGAGACAACTCATTATCCGAGACTGAGAGGGAAGTCAAAATATGGATTATCACGGACAGTAAAGGTTATTCTGGACCTCATAACTGTGAAATTTCTGCAGAGCTTTTCGACAAAGCCTTTGCAGTTTTTCGGCCCTATCGGATTGTTCAGCGGCGCAATGGGATTTCTTATTTCTCTTTACCTTAGTATAGAAAAAATATTTATTGGAAAGCCGATAGGAGGAAGGCCGCTGCTTCTTCTCGGTGTTTTGTTAATCATCGTCGGAATTCAACTCATCGGTATGGGCCTTCTCGGTGAGATGCTTGTAAGGGTATATCACGAAAGTCAGAGGAAGCCGATTTACGTGATCAAGAAAGTAATTGGTCCGGAAATTAAATAAGATAGCCCTTCTCATAATAAAGCTGGCAATAAGCTCCGGCCTGCTTTATTATGTCCTGTCAAAGGTTGGAGCAGAGAAGGTTCTTGCGATAATACGGACCATAAGCCCTTTTGCTTTTATCTTTGCAATAACTATCTATATCTTTTCCATATATGTGTCAACTATGAGATGGAGGCTATTGCTGCCAAATGAATTCAAAGAGAAAAAACTTTTTTCTTTTTATATGATAGGCGCTTTTTTTAATACATTTCTTCCAGGTGTTATTGGCGGTGATGCAGTAAAAACCTATTATCTTTATAAAGAGATAAACAGCGGCAGCATCAGCCTTTCGTCAGTTTTTATGGACAGGTACATAGGCTTTGCTTCGCTTATGATAATGGGGCTGGTTGCATACATAATAGGGTTTAACTATATTAAAGGGTCGATAGTTGAATGGCTATTGCCTGCGATAATACTGGCTTTTTTAATTGGAAGCCTTGTAGTGTTCGGCCTGCGTTTTGGGAAAAGAATAAGAGTCCTGTCCCAGTTCTATGATTATTTCGATCACTACAGGAATCAAAAGGCTCTGATTACAAAAACATTTTTTCTCTCGCTTATTGTGCAGGTACTGAACATAATATCAATATATGTAATTACACTGGGGCTCGGGCAGCACATATCACTTATATACTTTTTTATCTTTTTCCCTGTCATTACAACAATCTCGACCGTGCCTATTTCCATTTCAGGGCTTGGCGTAAGAGAAGGCGCATTTGTTCTCTTATTTGGATTAGTTGGTATAAAACCTGAAATGGCAACTGCAATGTCTTTTGCATGGTTTCTGTCAGTTGCCTTTGGGGGGCTTACCGGGCTTTTCGAATATCTTAGATTAAAAAGATGAAGGGCAAGGTTATCTCAGTCAATGTAAGTTCCAAAAAAGGTGTCCGCAAGAAACCTGTTCCTGAAATATCACTTAGAATAAATTACGGAATTGAGGGTGATGCGCATGCCTCGTCCGAATGGCACAGGCAGATCAGCCTTCTTGCAATCGAAAGTATCAAAAAGATGCAGGCGCTGGGCTTGAATGTAAAGCCGGGTGATTTTGCAGAGAATATAACTACCGAAGGCATAAACCTTCCCGAACTCCCACTCGGCACGCGGATGACTATAGGCGAAATAGAGTTAGAGGTAAGCCAGATAGGCAAGGAGTGTCATACGCGGTGTGCCATATATTATCAGGCAGGAGATTGTGTTATGCCGAAAGAAGGAATCTTTGTCAGGGTGCTTAAAGGTGGTAAGATTAAGGAAGGAGATGTAATAAGTGTCGGTGATTAGTTTCTGTGTCAGTGAAAAACTGACACTGTACACTGACACTGTAAACTGACACCATGATTACTGTTGCAGTATTGACATTAAGCGATAAAGGCTCAAAGGGCGAGAGAGAGGACTTGAGCGGCGCTGCTATTGCAGACATACTAAAAAGCATAGACGCGGTGGTTGCTCATTATGAAATTCTTCCGGATGAAAAAGCATTGATAAAGGGCAAGCTCATCGAATATTCCAACAAGGTTGACCTCATACTTACAACAGGAGGCACAGGTCTTTCACCGAGGGATGTTACGCCTGAGGCAACCCTTGAGGTTATTGACAGGGAAGTCCCCGGTATTGCTGAGGCGATGAGGGTTGAGGGACTGAAGAAGACAAAGAGGGCGATGCTTTCAAGGGCAGTGGCAGGTGTGAGGGGAAGGACGCTTATAATAAATTTGCCTGGAAGTCCAAAGGCTGTAAAAGAGAACCTTGATGTTATAATGGATGTAATACCTCACGCTATTGAAAAGATTAAAGGAGATACAACAGAATGCGGGAGATAAAGCCGCTCAAAGGTAATCCCTTATCGCTTGTGACAAGGGGAAGGGATAATTAATGAAAGACGTATCTTTTCCACTGGCATTTCTTGCAGGCATCATGTCTTTTCTTTCTCCCTGCGTTTTTCCTCTGGTTCCTTCTTATGTGTCGTTCATAACAGGCATATCATTCGAAGACCTCACAGCCGGCGCTGACAGGAAAAGGGTAAGAAACCTTACCATCACAAACTCATTGGCATTCATATTCGGATTTTCTGCTGTATTTATTTCCCTGGGTGCGTCGTCTTCTGCTGTCGGACAGATGCTTTTCAGATACCAGGAGTGGATAAGGATAATCGGCGGCATACTCGTCATAATCTTTGGCCTCTTTATATCAGGTTTTCTGAACCTCAATTTTCTTATGAGGGATAAAAAGATACATCTCAGCGGAAGGCCCGCAGGATATGCCGGGGCATTTATTATCGGGATGACATTTGCTGCCGGCTGGACTCCATGCATAGGACCGATTCTCGGGACAATCCTTCTTTATGCGAGTTCAAAGGGCTCTGCTGTTTATGGGATAAAACTGCTTGCGGTATATTCGCTCGGGCTTGCGGTTCCGTTTTTTATATCTGCACTCGCTATGAATAGTTTCCTGAGCTATTCTAAAAAGCTCCAGAGATATATGCGGGCAATAATGATTATCTCCGGATTGCTTCTGATTGTCTTTGGCATTATGCTTCTTACAAACAGGTTAAGGGAGCTTACAGGACTCTTGCCTGATTTTGGGATAAATTTTTAAGCAGGTTTCAAAGATGCCATACGAACTCAGACATAAGACAGACAAGAAGATCACTCCCGGCAGGTATTTTCCGCTCGGCGCAAACTTATCTAACAATGGCGTCAATTTTGCAATCTACTCTCAGCACGCAAGCGAAGTTTTTCTTCTTCTCTTTGATGCTGCTGATAAAGAGCCAACAGATATTATAAAGATTGAGAACCGCACAAAGTATGTATGGCATGTATTTGTTAATGGAATCAAACCCGGCCAGTTGTATGGATATAAAATTAAAGGTGATTTCAATCCTTCATACGGCATGAGATTTAATGGAAACAAGCTTCTGATAGATCCTTATGCAAAAGCAGTGACAGGGAAAATCAGGAATACCGATAACCTGCTTCTTGCATACGACCCGAATGCATATGTTAAAGACCTTTCGATTGACAATAGGGACAACACTCATATTGTGCCGAAGTCAATAGTAGTAGATGACAATTTCGACTGGCAGGGTGATGCTTTGCCTGACATCCCTCTGGAGAAATTGATTATCTATGAAGTCCATCTGAAGGGGTTTACGGCGCACAGGTCATCCGGTGTTAAAAACCCTGGCACGTATTCAGGATTTATAGAGAAAATACCGTATCTTAAAGACCTCGGCATAAATGCCGTTGAATTCCTTCCTCTTCAGGAGTTTTACATTGATGACTTTCTTCATGACAAGGGACTAACAAATTACTGGGGTTATAATACAATCGGTTTTTTTGCCCCTGAATCATCTTTCGGCACAAATAGTTTTCCGGGCTGTCAGGTCAACGAATTCAAGACACTCGTGCGCGCACTGCACAAGGCAGGCATCGAGGTGATAATGGATGTTGTGTATAACCACACAGGCGAGGGGAATGAGCTTGGGCCGACGATCAGTTTTAAGGGCATAGATAACCCGACTTACTATTGCCTGACCGGAACTCCTCACGAGCCTTACCGCTATTACATGAACTACACCGGCTGCGGAAATAGTTTTAATCTCTCGAATACCCATGCAATAAGGTTTGTCATGGATTCTCTGAGGTACTGGGTTGAAAAGATGCATGTTGACGGTTTCAGGTTTGACCTTGCATCAGTGCTTGGCCGTGAAGACGGGATGTTCCAGAAATCAGCGTCTTTTTTCGATGCCATCTCACAGGACCCTGTCTTAAACAGAATCAAATTGATTGCCGAGCCCTGGGACCTCGGGACATATCAGGTCGGAAATTTTCCTGTTGACTGGTGCGAGTGGAACGGCAGGTTCAGGGATACGATGAGAAAATTCGGGAAGGG
>CAKKPR010000137.1 GCA_919901705.1 Thermodesulfovibrionales bacterium
TTGACAGAACTCTTTAGAAAGGTCAATAATTAAGCATGACACGGAGATACAATTCATTCGGCCCGTTTATGAAAAAACAGTTTGGCACAAGTGTTTACAAGGTTAATATTGATGCCGGTTTTACATGTCCAAACAGAGACGGGACATTGGGTGTGACAGGATGTATCTACTGCAACAACGACAGCTTCAGGCCGAGTTCCTGCAAACCTGCTCTTTCTGTGAGTGAGCAGATAAATAATGGAATTGCCTATCTCAGCCAACGGTACAAGGCCGGGAAATTCCTCGCATATTTTCAGCCGTATTCAAATACATACGCACCTGTTCAAGAACTGGAAAAACTTTATAAAGAGGCATTAAGTGTACCGTCAGTCCTCGGGATTGCCATAGGCACAAGGCCTGATTGCATAGACAGAGAAAAACTCGAACTCCTTGAATCTCTGGCATCTAGCCATTTTGTCCTTGTGGAATATGGCCTTCAGTCTATTTATGATAAGACCCTTGAATTTATACACAGGGGGCATGACTATAAGACTTTTCTGGATGCGCTTTCATTAACACGCAACAGGGGTATTTTTATCGGTGCGCATCTGATTGTCGGATTTCCAACAGAAACAAGAGATGAGATGTTTGCCATGGCAGATGAGATTTCAACAGTTCACCCTGAATTCTTAAAGATACACCAGCTCCAGGTCATCAAGGACACGCCGCTGGCGGAAATGTATAAAGAAAAACCCTTTCATACATTTGAATACGAAGACTATCTGGATTTTGTTGTGGACTTTATAGAAAGGCTTTCCCCTGGGATTGTCCTTCAGCGGCTCTTTGCAACAGCGCCTGATGACATACTCATTGCTCCAAGGTGGGATAAGAGCCGTTATGAGGTTACAAGGGATATAGAAAAAAGATTTGTTCAGCGCGACACATTTCAGGGGAAAAGATGCAAGATGCAAGATACAGGATACAGGATGCATGATAAACAAACATCTTGCATCACGCATCGTGCATCATGAATCATGAATCAGTTCTTTCACCCTCTCCCTTAGTTCATCAGCAAAAAACTGATACGCTTCTTTTTTCCCGGGTTTTTTAAGTTTGTCCAGGTCTGATGGATAAAAGGGTTTTCCAATCTTGACAGTGATCTTTTTAAACCTCAGCTTGTATGAGCCTTTAGGCAATGCCTCAAAACTGCCTTTTATCAAAGCAGGGACAACAGGCACATTCATCTCCAGTGCAAGAATGCCTATGCCTTTTTTAAATTCCATCAGGTTCCCGTCATAAGACCTCCCGCCTTCAGGGAAAATGCAAAGGTTTTTATTATTCCTTAATACATATCCTGAAAGTTGAAGCGCCTTGCCAAGATATGCATCCGGGTCTATGGGTATCACATGTGCAAGTCTTGCAAGAAACGCGGTTGGCCTGCTTGCAAAATATTGCTGAAACCCGTGGAAATAAATACTTCTGAGCATTTTCATTGGCAGGCCTGAAGCAATGACTAACGCATCCAGATAACTGGAGTGATTGGGAGTAATTATAAATGGGCTATCGGGAATATTTTCCTTTCCTTTAACTTCGAGCCTGAAGAATATTTTAAAAAATAGCTTAATGGTCCCCATTAATACTGAAACGATGAGCCATTCAACTGCTCCCTGATTAATACCAATAGCTCTCTTTTCGTTTTCAGACGGCTCCTGTGAGAGGATAGAAGAGAAGCCTTTGTCTTTCTGCTGAGAGCTGCCCGCCTCGGACGGGTTCGCCTGAGGCGAAAGAGCTGAGGGCTGAGAGCTGACAGCCGACTCTTTTATCCTTTCGACCAAATCTCCGACTGTCTGAATATCTGATGCAAATGTTTCCGGGAGCGTTATAGAAAATTCCTTCTCAATGCCTACGACAAGCTCTATTCGGTTCAATGAATCAAGGCCAAGATCCAGTTCAAGATTGTCCGTTGACTGTATTGGAAAATCAGCGGGCAGCGTGTAGCGTGTAGCGTGTATGCATTCAACTACCCTTCTTCCTGTCTCATCACTGATTAATGTTTTGTCTTCTTCTCGCTGAACGCTTCTCGCTGAATGCTGAACGCTCGTCAGGTCTTTGACCATGAACCTTCTTAATTTTCCCAGAGGTGTTCGGGGCAATGGCTCTGGATAAAGGTCAAATCCTTTAATCCTCATATATGGAGGAAGCTTGCTTGAAATACTGCCTATATCCCATTTCAGGGTCTCATGGACATTGCTTATTCTGAGCTTCTTTGCATTTTCAAGGTCAGGGAAGATAACTGCATGCAGGGACACGGTCTTTCCTTTTTCCTCAAGGCCAAAAACACATATTTCTTTAATCAAAGGAATCTTCAGATATTCTTTTTCTATCTCTTCCGGATAGATGTTTTTGCCTGAACTCAGGACTATGACTTCCTTTATCCTGCCTGTTATGAAAACATATCCGTCGTTATCAATGTATCCAAGGTCACCGCTAAAAAACCACCCTTCCTTTATAACCTGTGCCGTTGCCTCAGAATTTTTATAATATCCCTTCATTACCATAGGCCCTTTGATTGCAACCTCGCCTTCTTCCCCTGTGTCCGCCTCCCTGCCATCTCTGTGGTTTATTATTTTTATTTCCGCTGATAGAAACGGTATGCCAACAGAACCTGCCTTGTGCCTTTTCATGGGGTTGAATGCGACAACAGGCGATGTCTCGGTGAGCCCGTATCCTTCGAGCACTGTAAAACCTATTGCCTCAAGTCCATTCATTACCTCGGGGTCAAGCCTTGCGCCTCCGCTCGCGAAAAATCTGAACTGTTTGCCGAGCGCCTTATGTGCCGACTTAAATATAATCTTCCCGATGTTTATATCCGTGCTTTTCCTTACGCTGCCGCAGATGGTCAGGATGTTTTTCATTATCCACGATAAAGGGAATGGAAGCTGTTTTATCTTGTTTATGATTCCATTTCTGATAAGCTCAAGCAATTGAGGCACGCCTATAAGGATTGTAACGCCTTTGTCTTTTATTGCAGAAATGATGTCAGTGCCCTTGAGGCTCGGGGAATATGTTATTGACGCTCCCAGGATTATTGGTATCAGAAATGTGCACATGAAAGGGTATGTGTGATGCAGCGGAAGAATTGAAAGTACACTGTCTGTTTGTGAGATAACATCCGCCCCTATCGCAGCCTTTGCATCAGAAATAAAGTTTTTGTGAGTGAGCATTACGCCTTTGGGTATGCCTGTTGTGCCTGAGGTGTAGATAATAGAGGCGATGTCTTCCGCGTCTGTATCAGGAAATTTTTCTGTCTCTTTGAAGTTGAGGGTTTCTTTAAAATCAGGCGAGTCAAAGTCTATCTTTTTTATTTCAAGACCAATTGTTGCCTCGGTTACAGCCGCTGCTGTTTTTGAACTGCAAAAAACAAGCTTTGTTTCTGAGTCAGTCAAAAAATTCCTTACAGCTTCAGGGTTAAGCTGCGCGTCAACCGGAACTGCAATCGCGCCTGCAAGCATAATGCCTATATATGCGATGCACCATTCCGGCCTGTTCTCCGAAACTATCGCAATGCGGTCGCCTTTATTTATGCCGGCATTAATCAGATAGGCTGCGATTGCCTTGGAATCTGCGCTGAACTTTTCATAAGTTACAGACTTCCATATCCGGTCATGGTAGTTGAACGCGACTTTGTCCCTGCATTTTTCTGCAGTTTTTAGAAATACGCTCTGAATGGTATCGTTTGTCATTTTATTTCATTATCTGAAAAGTTGCATAAAATAGCAAGATGGATTGGTTTTTATTGTTCTTAAATATCCCCTGCTTTTCTGTTTTATGCTAAAATTTGGAAGCTGCAAGTATTATTAAAACGGAGGGGCCATGATACCCGAATTGAAATTTAATGAAAAAGGATTAATCCCTGCGATTATACAGGATGCAGAAAGCAATGAAGTCCTGATGATGGCCTGGATGGACAAGGTTGCTCTTAAAAAAACCATTGCAACAGGGTTTACGCACTTCTGGTCACGCTCAAGGCAGAAGTACTGGATGAAGGGAGAGACATCAGGCCATGTACAGGAAGTCAGGGAAATCCTTTATGACTGTGATGAAGATACATTGCTTGTAAGAGTAAAACAGCATGGCTCTGGCGCGTGCCACACAGGGAACAGGACCTGTTTCTTCAGGAGTATTACCGCAAAAGCTGCTAAAAAAGAGACCAGGAAGAAAAAATGAGACTTGTAACACGCGGAGACCTTGACGGCGTAACATCAGCAGTGCTTCTTACAACAATGGAAAAGATCTATTCCATAGAACTGGTTCACCCGCAGGATATTACAGACAAAAAATTCGAGATAATGGAAAATGATATACTGGCGAACCTTCCGTATCATCCCCATTGCACAATGTGGTTTGACCACCATGAACTTACAGATAGCAATGAAAAACCTCCAAAGGATTTTAAGGGAAGACATGCTATAGCGCCAAGTGTTTCAAGGGTAATTTATGAATACTATAATTCTGATAAGCTTGCAAAATACGAATATCTTGTTGCAGAAACAGACCGTCTTGACTCCGCACAGATTAATATAGAGGAAGTTATTAACCCAAGCGGGATAATTCTTCTCGGGTTCACGATAGATTCCCGCTCAGGTATTGGAAGATTTAATAAGTATTTTGTAGAACTGGTCAACTGGCTTAAGACAATGCCTGTAGAGCAGGTTCTTCAACAGCCTGAGGTGGTCGAGAGGGTTAAGGTACTCAAGGAAAATAACGAGGCATTTATTAAAATACTCAGGGATAACTCAAGGCAAGAAGGCAATGTTGTGATAACAGACCTTCGTCCAACAAAAAAGGTACCGGCAGGAAATAGATTCCTGATATATACTCTTTTCCCTAAGACAAATGTTTCTATGCGCCTTCAGTGGGGGCCTGAGAAAAAGTTTGTTGCCGTAACACTCGGGCACAATATCTTTAACAGGACAAGCCGCTCCGACTGCGGGCAGATATGCAGTGATTTTGGCGGCGGAGGGCACAGAGGAGCGGGCGCGTGCCCTTTAAAACCGGAAAAAGCAAAACAGCAGATTGCAGAAATAATTGAGAGATTTAAAAAAGAAGGGTGAAATATTTTTCGATATCCAT
>CAKKPR010000138.1 GCA_919901705.1 Thermodesulfovibrionales bacterium
TCCGGCAAGATAAAAGAGCTGGAAGAAAACCTTAAAAAGAAGGAACAGGAGTTGGCGTCTTCCATAGACAGCCTTAAAGGAACCCAGAAGGAAAAGAAGGAGGCAGATGAAAAGATAAAAGCTATGGAGCAGGAAATAAAGGCCAGCTCTGATGAGATAAAGCAGCTTAAAGGCGCTATGGATGATATAAAGATTGCAAAAGACAAGGAGATAGAAGAGTTTAAGTCCAGAGTAAATGAAATTCAGGCACAGGCTGAAATGCTTCTTGAAAAGATAAAGGAAGCCCAAAAATAACCCCCAAAATCATTAAATGAAAACCATCTGCATTATCAAAGACGGAAGGCCTTTCTGGAACGAGATAACAGAATATCTGAAAGCTGTAAATGCAAGTATATTTCCCCTGGATTTAAAGACCCTGTTACAGAGCGTATCAGAGAAAAACCCGGCTATCGTGATAGCAGGTGAAAGGGCTTACAGGGAGGTATCAGCCATACCGCAAGGCATACCCAAATTAGTTATTGCCGAGGGGAATATTGCTGATAGCAAATCCAGGGATGTTTATTTTTTGAAGTGGCCTGCAAGCAGGGAGTCATTTCTTGAGATGACCTCAAGGCTTCTTTATATCTCGGAGAGGAGGCATTTTAAGACTGTAATAAGTATTGCTCCTAAAGGCAAGAATGAGACTTATCTGGGAAAATCCTTGAACTTCAGCATGAGCGGCATGGCCTTTAAGGTTGACAGGCCGCTCAACCAGGGTGATATCCTGACAATAAGTTTTTTCATACCTAACTCTGATAAACGTTTGATTTTGGATGCAGAGGTGATGAGGAGTTCTGTTAACCCTGACGACGGTTCTGTTTACTATGGGTCAAGATTTCTCAGCGTTAAAAAAGAAATGAAGGATGACCTTGAAAGCTTTATCAGCAAGATTAAATGATAATTTCAGCAAATTTATATCTACTGTTGGTTTTATAGGCTATATCCCGTTTGCTCCGGGAACCTTCGGAACCCTGGCAGGACTTGTGGTTATGGTTATCCTCAGGCCGGCGCTGCCCTTACATATAGCGCTGAGTGTATTTTCAATAATAACAGGTGTTATATCATCCACTCACGCAGAGAGACTTTTCAATAAAAAAGATCCGAGCTATGTTGTTATTGATGAGTTCGCCGGGTATATAGTTTCATTATTATTCCTGCCTCTGAGTTGGGGTTACATGGTTGCAGCTTTTTTCCTGTTCAGGATTTTCGATATAATTAAACCTCCGCCGCTTCGAAAACTTGAATATAGTTTGAAAGGCGGTTTTGGCATAATGGCTGATGACATTGGAGCGGCAGTATACACGAACCTTTTATTGCAGGCATGGAGGCTTATCTCTGCATGAGCCTGAGGTGTTTTATAGCCATAGAACTTACGGATGAGATAAAAAGGAATATTGATACTTATGTTGAACAACTAAAGGCAACGAAGGCGGATGTGAAATGGGTTCCGGCAAAAAATCTTCATCTGACCTTAAAATTCCTGGGCAGTACGCCCGAGGAACTGCTGACAGAGATAAATAGGAAACTTTCATCAATAGCAAAACTGCATGACAGGTTCACATCCCGGATATTCGGGGCAGGCGTTTTCCCTGATATAAAACAACCACGGGTTATATGGCTGGGGATAAAAGATGCAGAAGATATGATAAAACTCCAGAAAAATGCAGATGAATCAATGGCAGAATTAGGATTTAAAAAAGAGGACAGGGAATTCAGTCCTCACCTGACCATCGGCAGGGTCAGGTCGCCAAAAAATAAAGACATGCTGATAAAAGAACTTGCTACCCTTAAGGAAGTGGATTTTGGTAAGATAGAGGTGCAAAATATCACATTAATGAAGAGTGAACTGAAACCAGGCGGAGCAGAGTATTTCAGGTTGAGTGAAATTTTATTAGGTAAATAGATGAGGAGGTTTTTATGGGAGTGGCAACAGCAACAGGTTACAAAAAGGAATTAATAAATTTAACCAGGGATTTGCCTGACAAAGAGGTGAAAGAAGTATTAGACTTTGTTCAGTTTCTCAAGGCAAAAAAAGAAG
>CAKKPR010000139.1 GCA_919901705.1 Thermodesulfovibrionales bacterium
GTACAGTGGTGTGAGAGGAAGGTAGCCAATTAATGGCTACCTTCCTACTCTATTTCACAAATAAAATTAACGGGGTGTGTTGAATTTTTCAGATGCCTGTGTTATTTTCATCATTGTCATGAGCGATAGTCATAGAACTGATAATAAATGCCTGTCAACGCGCGTGCAGTTTCCGGATGACGAATCAAAATTCAGATGGATGCCGATGCTTCTTGATGCTTATGCAATAGTTGATGAAGGCATTGCTATTGCCATCAGTGAAGAAGAAGATAAACGCAATATAAAGTTGTCATGTAAAAAAGGCTGTGACAACTGCTGCCGCACGCATAAAGACATCCCTGTTTACCCTCTGGAACTGGTTGGAATCTACTGGTTTTCCACGGAAAAGATAGTCCAGCCAGCACGTGAAATTCTTAAGAGACAACTAGCAAGTCATGCTAAAGGAGACTCCTGTCCTTTCCTTATAAACAGTTCCTGCTCGATACATCTCATGCGTCCCATAGCATGCAGGCAGTTTAATGTTTTCAGCATACAGTGCGATGAAGGTGAAGACCCGTTCTATACCAGAAGAGATGATGTCCTGACCCCGATAAAAGATTATGCTGAGCAGGCTTTCTATGCTATGCTTCCATTCTATGGCGTCACTGATGAGGATGACAAGATTGATGCAATAGAAAATAATCTCATTCATTCCCTTGTTCGCATTCTGCAATCATGCAACTGGAAAGAGCTGGACAGAATAATGACTGATTTTGATGCAAAAAGGCATTAAACTTGCAAGCCGGATAGCAAGTTACAGGGAATGAAAGTTTAATTAGCTAACAGAGCGCTCCGATGTAAATCAATGTAGTACGTGGGAAATCATTGCTGTATAAGGCTTTGGAGGGATTTAGACAGGAGCTTTTTCAGAAACACCATAATTTAGGTATAACGCTTTGATTCTATTCATTTTTTATGGTGCACATAAAATAGGCAAAACGGAGAAGATGAAGGCAAATAGAGGCAATGCGAAGCCTCATAACAACTTAATTAACAAGTTATGAACAATTGTTGATAAACTAAAGTTTGGATTTACAGATTGCATGCTTGGAATATTTT
>CAKKPR010000140.1 GCA_919901705.1 Thermodesulfovibrionales bacterium
ATGCCGATTGAAAAGGCTCATGAGATTGCCGATGCAGTTGAAGAAAAGATTAAGGCCAACTTCCCTGCTGTTATTGACATCGTCGTACATGTAGAACCGGAAGGGAATGACTGCAAGTGAGTGAGAATGCTATGCACCGCCCTTAACAGATTGGGCTAAGGTATTTACCTCCACAACCTTCTCTCTCGACTTCTCCCCTCTGACAATCTTTATACTGCCTTTTCTTATATTGAAATATTCCGAGAGGACTGCGATCAGCGCCTTATTCGCCTTTCCATCAACTGCAGGGGCATTTACATAGACCTTGAATAAACCTTCGCTCTCAACAACCTTGTTTTTTTTTGCATTAGGAATTACTTTGACTTTTATTAACTGCTTCCTCATATTCTTCCAGCAGGGATGTTATCAATTCTTTAACAGAAACAATTTTTTCTGCCCTATAGGCATTTTCGCCGGCAAAGGCAAACCCATTGTTCAGGTTGCCCTTTTGCGCGCTCTTTAAAGCAAGCGCAATGCAATAGGGACTGTTTTTAAAATCACAGGTTATAATACAGTGATAGGGGCATTTAAACGGCTTTCTCTCCCCTTTATTGACGTCATCAATAAATTTATTTCTAATTGCCCTTCCCGGCATGCCAACAGGGCTTTTGATAATCACAATATCTTCTTTTCTGGCATCAATATAAGCCTGCTTGAAGTCCATTGATGCATCACATTCATGAGTGGTAACAAAGCGCGTTGCCATCTGCACTCCGGCAGCGCCCATTTGCAGGAATTTATAAATATCCTCCCCTGTATATATGCCTCCGGCAGCAATCACAGGAATAGGTTTTTTGTATTTTTCTTCCAATAATTTTGTCTCTTTAATTACTTCCGCAACCAGCTTCTCCAGTGAATACGCAGGGTCGTTAATCTGCTCCATCTTGAACCCGAGATGTCCTCCTGCCATCGGGCCTTCTACCACGAGAGCATCAGGAATATAGTTGTATTTTTCCGCCCACTTTTTGGTAATAATTCTTGCTGCCCTTGCAGAAGAAACAATAGGAACCAACTTTGTCTTTTTGCTTCCGTTTAAGAATTGCGGGAGATTAAGAGGAAGGCCGGCGCCGGAAAAAATAATATCTATTCCCTCCTCAATGGCAGTTCTTGCCATGTCATCAAAATTTGATGATGCCACCAGTATATTTAAACCAATAATCCCCTTGGTTAATTCCCTTGTCTTCCGGATCTCTTTTCTTAAGGCGCGGTTATTTGCCTCCAGATAATTTGTGGAACCATCAGGCTCAAAAAGTCCAATACCTGATGCAGAAATAACTCCTATAGCGCCTTCATTGGCTACTGCGGATGCCAGGCCGGACAGAGAAATTCCAACTCCCATTCCCCCCTGAATTATAGGAAGCTTCGCTGTCAAATCTCCAATTTTTAACTCTTTTATCTTAGCGCCCATAGGATTCCTGTTTGTGCTTTATATGCTGCCCTGCCGCTTTATAACTGAAGCGGCAGGTTTAAGTTTAACATAGGCCGCTAATTCAAGACAATTGGATTCTTTATGCCCTGCCTTGCCACAGCCTCTTGCGAAATCATCTTCCTAATCTATAAAATGTCTTATGCCGCAGATAAAGGTTCTTCCAGTTGACCTGAGAAATAAGATCGCTGCCGGTGAGGTAGTAGAAAGGCCTGCCTCTGTGGTTAAAGAGCTTATTGAAAATGCCATAGACGCCAAAAGCACTGACATAAGAATTGAGGTGCTCTACGGAGGCAAGCGGTTAATAAAGGTATCTGACAACGGGACAGGCATGGACAGGGAAGATGCGCTTTTATGTTTTGAACGCCACGCAACAAGCAAGATTGATAACGAGGCGGATTTGTTTAATATCACGACAATGGGGTTCCGGGGAGAGGCGCTTCCCTCAATTGCCTCAGTGTCTAAGGTCAAAATCATAACCGGGGTCAAAGATTCCGGTTCAGGCATCGCAATAGAACTAACAGGCGGAGAGAAAAAAGAGGTTAAAGATTCTTCTTTTTCAGGCACATCAATAGAGATAAAAGATTTATTCTTTAACACCCCTGCAAGAAAAAAATTCCTCAAGACAAACAGCACAGAGCTTTTCCATATTATTGATACTGTGACAAAAGAGGCGCTTTCACACTATGAGATTGGGTTCACGCTTTTCACTGAAAATCAGGAGACAATGCTTGTCCCTAGGGCTTCCGGCTTCAGGGAAAGGATAATGCAGATATACGGAGATGAGTTTCTTAATGGCCTGACCGGGGTTAATAATATGTATGGAGGCATGGATATAAAGGCATTCGTATCCAATGCCCGGAATTTCAGAAATAATAAAGCACATCAATTTATATTCATAAACAGAAGGCCGATAAAAGACACCTCTCTCTCTCATGCTGTATATAATGCATATGAAGGCATTCTCCCAAAAGACAAGCATCCTGTATTCTTTCTGTTTTTAAGCCTTGACCCGAAAAAAGTGGACTTTAATGTCCATCCTTCAAAAAGAGAGGTCAGGTTTGAAGATAAGGAAAGTGTATATCGTTTTGTGAATGTGAGTATCATGGATGCAGTAAAGGAGGCCCGGACAGAATACATAAGGCCGTTTGTTGAAGCTCCCGGCGGGTTACAACCTGAACCTGTTCATCTCGTAGAGTCGAGTCTACGACCTGCATTCCCCATAGATAATGCAGCTCATTATGAATCCCCGGTTAAACAATTTGGGGCAAAGGTTTCTGAAAATCTCGATCTGATATATAAACCGTCCCTGCCCTTTATCTATCTTGGAGATACTTTTATAGCTGTTTCAGGTAAAGGCGGTTTAACAATAATAGACCATCATGCTGCACATGAAAGAATATTGTATGAAAAATTTCTTAAAAAAATAAACATTGACTCGCATCAACTGCTTTTCCCTGCGCAGATAAAGCTTTCTCATAAGGAATACAGGGTCATACTTGAAAATAAAACTCTCCTTTATGAATTTGGAATTGAGGCAGATGATTTCGGGCATGATACCCTCATCATCCATTCACTCCCGGATGCATTGGACAGGGCTGATTTAAGGGGAATACTCTCTGACATTGCATCAGCTATCAGCGAGGGTGTTCACCCTGACAAATCATTGAAGGAAGCCCTTGCAGCACGGATTGCATGCCATGCTTCAGTGCGCGGGAAAGAAATATTGAACAGGGAAGAATTCTCCAGGCTTATTGCTGACCTCGATAAAACAGAGCATCCCGACCAGTGCCCGCACGGAAGACCGACAAGGCTCTTCTTTACGCTGGATGATTTGAAGAAGATGTTCAAGAGGAAGTAGTTATAGCTGCTTCCTAAATCTCACACTAAGACAATTTTAGAGATTTTAACAGCGTTACCAAATATTTGAAACACCCTCTATATTTTTAAAATGCTTAACATCAAACGTAGCCACTTTTTTAAAATCTTTTGCCTTTATATAGGCAATGTTATATGCATCAATGAAGTCCATTTTCCCGGAAGAATAAAAATCAATCGCTTCTTTGACTCTTGAATGGTTAGCTACTTTGAGGTTTTTTGTTTCGAGAATCGTTTCAATCACTTCTTTTATCTCAGATCTTGAAAAATCATAATATGATTCAAGAACCCACACGATTTCAGCAATCACTAAATCGCTTGTTTCAAGTTTAAGTTGCCCGCTTTCCCCTTTTTCAAAGAGATCCCTCGCCTTATGGTAAAAAGACTCAACATCTCGGATAAAAAATCTCAGAAACACATTGGTGTCAACAAAAACAGGTTCATCCACCCTTTAAGCCCTCTTTTGCAACCCTCTTTGCAACAACTTTTTTGGTAAACCCTCTCTCATCCCCAAAGCCAATCTTTCTGCCTTTTGCGATTCCTCCGAGGCTTAGTATTGATTTTCTTTCTTTCTTTTTTAGAATCAGCATGTCGCCTTTCATTTCAAACATAAGACTGTCGCCTTCTTTTATGTGCAGGGTTTCTCTAAAAGGCTTTGGTATTGTCACTTGTCCCTTTTTGGTTATTGTTGACATGTTATTACCTCCAAAATAGTATTACCTATATTTTAGGTATTACCATTTTAAAAGTCAATCCTTCCATATTCAAACCTCCAAATTC
>CAKKPR010000141.1:0-1636 GCA_919901705.1 Thermodesulfovibrionales bacterium
CATTTTTCTGCCTCTCAACTGATTCCAAAGCAATGCCTCTGAAAGAACACCCTGCCTCCTGAGATATCTAGCGCGGTGTTTTAATCCCGGATTGTAACAGATTTTCATCACAACCCCCTTAATCCCCCTTTATTAAGGGGGAATTTATCCACTCAATTTGAGAAAGAACCTTAAAACTCTTATACATTCCGTTTTCTCTTTACCTATGCCTTTACCTTTGCCTGTTCAAGCTCTTTTTCTATAAAGGCCCTGTAATTGCTCAGGCTGACTTCATCTGATGCCTCCACCCTCATGACTACAACAGGCTGCGTATTACTTGCCCTCACCAAACCCCATCCTTTCTCAAATAGGACCCTCACGCCATCCATGCTATTCACGTCAACTACCCTATAAGGCGCTTCCCCACTCTCCTTATAATCAAAAAAACGGGATACAACCCTTTTAACCACATTCCTTTTTACGTCTTCAGGACATTCAATCCTTATCTCAGGAGTGTAAAACACCATGGGGACATCTGCAAGAAGCCCTTTTATATCCATTTCTGTTTTTTTCATTATCTCAATCAGTCTCAGAGTAGTATAAATGGCATCATCATAGCCAAAATATCTGTCCCCTATGAATATATGCCCGCTGAACTCGCCGGCAAGGAGCGCGCCTTCTTCCCTCATCTTCTGTTTTATCAGTGAATGTCCGGTCTTCCACATCACAGGGATACCCCCATGTTCCCTTATGTCGTCAAACATTATCTGGGAACACTTTACATCGCCTATTATCTTTGCGCCCTTATTTTCTCTTAACAAATCACGACTGAGGACTATCATCAACTGGTCGCCCCACACAATTTTACCATCCCTGTCCACAACCCCTATCCTGTCTGCGTCTCCGTCATATCCGACTCCGATATCAGCGCCGGTCTTCTGTGTTTCAAAAATTAAATCCTGCATATTTTCAATAACAGTAGGGTCAGGATGATGATTGGGGAAGTGCCCGTCAGGTTCACAGTAAAGCGGTATCACATCACAGCCAATGTTGCTCAAAATTTCAGGGACAACAATGCCGGCTGTTCCATTGCCTGCATCTACAACAGCTTTATATCTTTTGAATCCTGAATCATTCAGATACGAAAATTCGTTCAGCATATATTTCTTATAGGCATCAACTATGTTATAGCCCTTGAGCTGCCCTTTTCTGCCGGAGAGTATCCATTCCTCTTTTATTATTATTTCTCTGAGCCTTTGTATGTCATTGCCAAAAATGGTTGACCTGCCGATGCTCAGTTTAAATCCATTATATTCCGGCGGATTATGACTGCCTGTAACCATAATGCCTCCATCCAGATTAAGACGGAAGATTGAAAAATATTGCAGAGGGGTAGGACAAACCCCTAAATCATATACATCAAGATCTGAAGAGATTATTCCTTCAATTATGCCTGATGCCAGATCCTCTGAACTAAGCCTGACATCCCGTCCAATACTTACACACTTTGCCTCAGGATTTGTTTTTTTCAGCAAACAGCTAAATGCCTTCCCAATGGAAATGGCAGCATCCCTGTCAATATCCCTCCCTACAACTCCTCTTATGTCATATTCCTTAAATATCCTGCCATCTAACATCTTAGCCATGCCTATCAACT
>CAKKPR010000141.1:1736-3310 GCA_919901705.1 Thermodesulfovibrionales bacterium
ACTGTTTTTCCCCTTCTTTTTGCAACGCTCCGCCCTTTCAGTTACATATCCTGATTCGCAGGAATTGCAACCTAAGGTATTTCTTAAGAAATCTATATATTATACAAGTTCTACCTCTGATGCGTCTATCTTTAGAGACACTCCCTGCCGGAGTATATCAACTGAAAGGACAAGAATATGTTGCCCCGTCCTTTCAATAAGGATTCCCTCTACACCTGTAAGCGGTCCTCTTTTTATCCTGACCATCTGCCCTTCCTTCAGATATGGATAAGGATCAAGGGATTCTTTATTTTCAACAAGCCTCTTTAAAAAAATTACCTGGTCTTCCGGCACAGGTTCCGGCTCACCGGGAACCATTTCAAGGAATCTCACGACACCCCTGATTTTCAGAACAGCCAGTATATTATGGTAGTTTTTATTGATGTGAACAAAGAGATAGCCCGGGAAAAGCGGCAGGATTACCAGTTTCTTTCTGTCCTTCCACCTGTTAACCCTTTCAACTATTGGCAGGAATGCTTCTATCCCAAGCTTTGTCAATCTTTCCACGACCCTAAATTCATGTCTGGACCTCACATGAATGGCATACCAGCAAATATCAGTTGATTCCATATCCAGTTGCGGTTTTGGAGGGGCTATCAGCGCGCTCCATCTCCCCTTAGGACCACGTTTACTGTTTTAAACAGGATAATAATATCCAGCCATAAGTTCCAGTTTCGCACATACCATGAATCAAGGGCAATCCTGTATTCATAGCTTGTATTGCTTCTTCCGGAAACCTGCCACAGGCCTGTAATTCCGGGAGTGACACTGAAACACAAGTCAGCTCTATCTTTATAATATTTATCTATCTCATCCTGGGTAACCGGCCTTGGGCCAACAAGGCTCATATCGCCCTTCAAAACATTAAATATCTGCGGAAGTTCATCAAGAGATGTTCTTCTCAAAAAGCGCCCAACCCTTGTAATACGAGGATCATCCTTGAGCTTCCAGAATTTCCCCCATTCCGTTCTTGCCTCCTCATTACTCTCAAGAAGCTCCTGCAGCCTTTCCCCTGCATCTCTATACATTGTCCTGAATTTATAGCATTTGAAGCCCTTTCCCTTTTTACCGACCCTGTCCTGGAAAAACATGACAGGCCCTTTCGAATCAAGCTTTATAAGAATAGCAATAAGCGCCATTGGAATAAACATAAACAGCGCAAATAAAACACTAAAAAATAACTCAAAACATTTCTTTATGAAAACATTAAAGGGTCTTTCCAGATTATTTTTTACCTCAAGCGCAAATGCCTGCTCATGGAAAAAATGCTGAAGGCTTGTTCCCAAAACTGCAACGCCGAACATATCAGGAACAAAAAGGATACGTTCCACTTTATGCTGAAGGTTGTTTATAAGCCCCTGAAGCCTTTCTTTCCCTGCACTTGGCATAGCAATAAAAATGTCCGAGATGCCGCAGCTCTTTATATAGCTGGATGCCTTGTCCACGCCCCTGTGAACCTTTATCCCGTCTACTTCCTCTCCAACCTTTTCAGGGTCATCATCAAGAAAACCTACGACCTCATATCCATAATTAGG
>CAKKPR010000142.1 GCA_919901705.1 Thermodesulfovibrionales bacterium
GCCCTTCTGATTCCTGAGGCATTCTTTAAATACCAGCCTCTTACCCTTAACTCACCGCCCATTGTTACCTGGGTTGTACCCTTTGCTACTATTGCCTGAGTCTCTGAAGGTATCTCAGAATGAATGGCAAAGGCACTGGCTGTAAAGCCGAGAATGAACAACATGCCTAAGACTAATACCAAATACTTTTTCATCTTTTCTCCTTCACTTCCCCCGATCTGATCGGGGTTCAGTATTTTATCCCGCAAGGCGGGACTTGCTTACTTCCAATCTCCCACTTACTTATCCTTACCTCCCGCTATCACCACCACCTTCGTTATTTAGTGTTTAGGTCGTAACGACCGGCTTAACATAAGTTATAAATATTTCGCAATTTTAAGCTGACCAACCCATTTTTGTCAAGGTAAATATTCCTGCAAAAATGTGTCAGACCGTATATGTACATTTCAAAGAACAAAATATCGGCTAATAGATAGCAACAAATATGCCAAACTGAAGATATTGAAAATAAAGGATTTAATCTGCGAAAAACTGTGTCTCTTATGCAACGGGGTGTGCAATCCGGCAACAGTGCCTGAAATTGAGACTGCTGAAAAACCTCATATTTTTTTTGTCATTGCGAGGAGTCCCGTCCGCCGCAGGCGGATCGGGACGACGTGGCAATCTATATGTTTCAACCACGAGATTGCTTCACTTCGTTCGCAATGACAAAAAGCAGGAAGATTGCGGAGTTTATCCCGAGCGATAAAATCGAGATTGCTTCGCCTTCGGCTCGCAATGACAAGCGAGGGACCTGATCGCAATGACACTTTTTCAGGGGTCTCAATTTGACAGCCTCAGCCTGTAAAATGTAACATTCATTGAGAAGATATCCATTATGAAAAAAACATGGAAATATGATTTCAATATTGCCAGGTTCAGCAGGGCCATAGAGGCCAACCCGAAAGATTATCTGGCATATAAAGACCGCGGCAACGCCTATTACAAAAAAAAACAGTATGACCTTGCAATTGCCGATTACATAAAGGCTATTGAGCTGAACCCCGAATTCATTGTGGCTTATAACAACAGGGGAAATGTATATCAGGAAATGGGCCTGTACGAACTCGCAATCGCTGATTATCAGAAGGCAATTGAGTTAAATCCGAGAAATGGCATGCCCTATAATAACAGGGGGTTTACCTTTCTTCTGATGGGCAGACTTGAAGAGGCTGAAAGAGACTTAAGAAAATCACTTGAGCTGAATCCGAATAACATATATGCGCTGAACAGCATGGCAGAACTATATTCAGCAAGGAATGAATCTGCTGAGGCGTGCAGATGGTTAAAGCAGGCAATAGAAAAGGGATATAACAACTGGGATTATATCAGGACATCAAAGACATATGATAATATCCGCAATGCCCCATGCTACAGGGAGATAATGTCCAGGAAGCTTCTGGACAGACCTTGACTAAAATTCGTTAAAAACTTAAACTTTAGTATCGTAGGGGCTGTAGCTTCCGCCTCAGGCGGATCCGCTGTGGCGGACAGTTTTTTGAGGAGAGCGGTCGCATCGACAGGTCGTCGGTTCGATATATAGTTTTAAAATGCAGGGGCTGTAGCTCAGTTGGGAGAGCGCTTGAATGGCATTCAAGAGGTCGTCGGT
>CAKKPR010000143.1 GCA_919901705.1 Thermodesulfovibrionales bacterium
AGTGAGAATGCTATGTCCTGTATGTTTCAACATAAAGTCCCTATACCTCTTTCCTGATCTTTGCCTTTTTCATGGTGAGGCCTATTCCTTCGAACATATAAAATATGGCAAATCCCCACCACATCGTGTAAACAACGTAGAAGATAAGGAGGCCTGACATCATACCGGCATGGTCTGCCACTTTATTCGCGTCAACCTGATAGAAGTTATAGGCAGGTTCCACAGCCTTTTTAGTTACCTCAGAGACAATGCTTGCCTCTTCGAGCTTCTTATCTTTCTTGAATACCTTATCTATCTTAGTCAGTGTGTTATGCCATTGCCTGAACATCTTTTTCTCATCGTCAGTTGCGTATTTGGCCTTGACCTTTTCTCCTTCATTCTTAAACATGGCATCAGAATCCTGCAACGCTGCTTCAAGGACTTTTCCAAGGTCTCCTTCGATCTTTAATTCAGCGCCTTTAATCTCTGTTGCAGCGCCTGCTGTTGTGTACACCTTAGAAGCCAGTTCCGCCCTCTTTTCAGCATCTCCGGGCTTATCACCCTCTTTGCTCATATTGATGCTTACGCTGAATGCCTTCCCCATAAACTTTTCGTTGTTTTTAGCAACCTTAGGGATAAAATAAGAGGAGCCCTTTGCAAGCTTATTAAAGCTGTCGTCTGCATACTGAAGGCCGTTTAGGCCATTCCCGAACAATGGTGAAAATATCAGAAGCAGCACACCCAAAAACGACATTGCAAAAACAACTCCCACACTGAATGGTTTTTTATGTCTTATTATCATTTTGCCTCCTCTTTCACAAGCACAGGAGCTACATAATCTTCCTCGCTCCTTAATGTACCGATATTTGCTATAAACTTGCTGATAATCCAGAAACCAAAAGCAGCGACAACAATCCAGAATATAATATTGCCGACATTTTCTATTGCTGTAGTAACAGACTTTGGCATATTTATGACCTCAAGCTCGGTCATCTTTTTAGGCAGTGTTGTAACCCTGTTTATAAAACCGGCAATAATGGACATGGCGTAAAATCCCCTGATATGTATGCCCTTAACAACCTTTGTTGTAAGCGCGCCTACCTGAATGCCGATAAGCGAGCCGAGCAGCATTCCAATAGCAAGTGTATAAAACACATATCCGTAAATCGCATATTGAGCTATGGATGCAAAGCCTGCCGTAAAGATAATCTGAAAAATATCTGTTCCGACTGTTGTTGCCGTTGATACACCGAAGATGTAAACAAACATGGGGAAGGTAACAAAACCGCCGCCGACACCCATAATTGCAGCCAGCATTCCGACAATCAAGCCGCCGATAGCAACAAAAAGCCATGATATCTTTCTTCCGCCGAAATCTTCGTCAAAAGTTATCATTGGCGGAATATTTACCTTTTGTAATTTAAGCGCAAACTCAGTTGTGCTTGATGGCCCGCCGTGCGCATCATGGCCGCCGCTGCTACTGCTGCTTGAGGCCTTTCTTGACTTCAAAAAGTCAGCCAATGCATAAAACCCGAGAAAACCAAGCAGCACTGCGTAAACCGTGCTGATAAATGCCTCGCTCATTAGCGGGTCTTTATTGTAAAGAGCTAAATTAATATAGCCGCCGATAAAGGTGCCGCCGATAGAGCCTACAAGAAAGGCTGCAGCGAGCTTTACTGAGACATTGCCGAGCTTCTTATGAACTGTTGTTCCCATGATTGCCTTGGCAAAAATGTGAAAAACATCTGTCCCGACTGCAAGTATTCCCTTAACACCGGCTGCCATCAATGCAGGCGTGATAATAAAGCCTCCTCCTGCGCCAATACAGCCTGTTATAAGGCCTGCAGCAAGGCCCACTGCTATTGAAACAAAAAATATCAGGTTTGAATAATGTGCAGGGGCATAAGCGGTTTTCCCGCCTATCATATCTCCTGCTTCAATCAGGCCTACTGCAAGAATCGGCAGAAGCAGAGCCAAAAGTATCACCATCTTCTTCCGGTTCTTTACGATACTCATCGAGACTTCATAGTCCCATTTGGCGTGAGCAATGGACGCCATCTTCAAAAACTCATACATACGTCTTCCAAATCCCATTTGATTCATCCTCCTTTTGGTTTAATCCAACGTTAAACGCTAAACTTTTTCGCCTCAGCGAACCCGCCCGAGGCGGGAACCTTTTTTTATTTATGCCATCAAAGGCATCTCGCCTTTTGATACAACCACTAACGGGCATTTCAATCTCTTCCATGCGTCCGAAAGTGATTTCTCAGACGTCTTGCATTCAATCTCAAGCTCAGGCGTTGAACCTACGATTACAAATAATATCTCCCTCCTTTTTTCCGTATAATCAAGAATTGCTTTTTTCATACACCCATCTTTCTTAACAACGCTGCATTCAATCCCTTCCTTTGCAACTTCTGACATGAATTCTTTCAAGTCCGTGTGTTTCGCATCAGCCTTTGTCAGATAGAGGATATCTATGCTTGCCTCTATTCTTTTGCTTATGCTCAGTGCATACTTAAGGACATTCCTGTCAAACATCATGTCGGAAATTGCAAGCAACACTGTCTTTCTGCCTTTCAGGAGTTCCTTTGCCTTTTTATGCTCTCCTGCTTCGGCAAATGTTATTGCAGACATTATGTCTTCAAACCGGTCCATCTTCATGGGGTTAATCTCCCACCAGCCTGCTTCTCTTTCCAACGCTTTTCATTTTTGCACCTCCTGATATTTAAAAAGTTACAAGCCGCAGTACCTGTTTTGCTGCGATAGGTAATTCAATATCCATGCCAAATCTGCGGATTCGTATAACCCCTTGAAATGCTTGCCTTTTTGGAGAAACTCTCCTGTTGCAGACAATTCAGTTATGTTGCATTATGCACCGTAGCAGTGGAGATAGTCCGTGACTTGCTATGAAAGCATTGCTAAAAATACTGTTGCATTAAAATATCGTTTATTGCATTTTGCAATGGAAAAAGGCAGGAGGGGTTAAAAGGGGTATGGTCGCCTCGGGCGAAAGAAGGATTCCCGACGAGCGGGAATGACATTCACACGAAAGCCTGCTGAACCTTATTTTATTGGTGGCGCTTCGCCTTTTGAAACAATTACCAGAGGACACTTCAGGCCTTTCCATAAATCCGGCAATGCCTTTTCGCCCTCGCATCCGATTTCAAGCTCTGTCTCGGACCCTGCTACGACAAAAACTATTTCGTTTCTTTTATTTGTATAATCGAGGATTGCCTTTTTCATGCATCCTTCTTTCAGAACCAGGCTGAACCGGAAACCCACCTTCTCGACTTCGGCCCTGAAGTCATTCAAGTTCTCTTTCCCTTTTCCGGGCTCGCTAACATAGAGGATTTCCAGGTTCGCCTCGATTCTGTCGCTTATATTTATCGCATATTTCAAGCTGTCCCTGTCAAAAAACCTGTCTGAAATAACCAGCAGCACTGTCTTTCTGCCTTTAAGCATCTCTTTCGCCTTTTCGTGTTCTCCTTCTTCCGCAAAGGTTATCGCTGACATCAGTTTCTCAAATACGCCCCCGTAAGAAAAAGCCTTGCGTTGTTTCATCAATCAACTTATATCTTCAGCACATAATACCTCAACCATATATCAGTGCAACAAATTATATTGTATTATGTACGCTGCCACGCCGGCAAAATACCCGGCAAAGGCAAGCGGTCCGATGCGGCGGGCATACCAGAAGAACTCGATCTTTTCCAGCCCCATAGCAACCACACCCGCAGCCGAACCAATTATCAGGATCGAACCGCCTGTGCCTGCGCAGTATGCTATGAACTCCCAAAGAAAGGAGTCCGGAGGGAACTGGGCCAGCGGGTACATGCCCATGGAAGCCGCCACCAGAGGAATATTATCTATGACAGCGGAACAAAGACCGATGATAATGACGATTATAGCCTGGTTGCCGATTTTGACATCGAGCCACTGGGCCAATGCAGGGAGCATGCCATTGGCAGAAAGGGTAGCCACGGCAAGCAGGATACCAATGAAGAACACCACTGACGCCATATCAATGCGTTTGAGGGCCTTGGTCAAAGTAAGGTGGTCTTTCTCTTCTTCGGGCTTGTTGCGATGCAGGATATTACCCACCAGCCAGAGCACGCCGAGGGCAAACAAAATGCCGAGATATGGGGGCAGATGCGTAACCGCTTTGAATATCGGAACGAAGATTAAGGAACCCATGCCCATAAAGAACATCAGGGTCTTTTCGAACTGCGAGGTATTTGTGGCGCCGTTTTCGACTTTGTCAGGAGGCACGATATTGCCTTTGAGCATAAAGGAGGCAATGATAAGAGGGACCAGCAAATTGATCATGGAGGCAATCCAGAGTCCCTTCATGATATTGCCTGTTGTAATCTGTCCGCCTATCCAGAGCATTGTAGTGGTCACATCTCCAATAGGGGTCCATGCACCCCCGGCATTGGCGGCAATTACGATAATGCCTGCAAAGAAGAGACGCTGTTTACGTTCTTTGAGCAGGCGCTTCATCAGGGAGACCATCACGATTGTTGTTGTCATATTGTCTAAAATGGAAGACAGGTAGAAAGTGATGAAGCCGATTATCCAGAGCAGGCTCGTGAGTTTTTTGGCCTTGATGCGCGAGGTGATGACCTCGAACCCGCCGTGGGAGTCGGTCACCTCAACGATAGTCATGGCGCAGATAAGAAAGAATACGATGGCTGCGGTTTCAGCAAGTTTTTCAGTAAGCTGGTGGCTTACGCCTTCCGCGCCGAGCGGACTTGCGAATGAGTACAAAGTCCACATCAGGCCCGCAGCGATCAACGCTGTTGCAGACTTGTTAATTTTAATCGGGTGCTCGAGAGCGATCATTGCGTAGGCGAGCACAAAAACAACTGCTACCATGGTCATCATTGTTTTAGTCCTCCTTGTTGCTGTATTAAATATTTTGTTTTCATAATTCCTCCGTCACTATTCACTATATTGTTATTTCCTGTTTTGTCCCATTTACAATCGCATAACATTCTGCCGGCCAGATATAATTAGTCTCAGGGCCGTGTATCTGTATGCCTGTAATTACTGCATAGTTGCTTCTATCCTTATTTACAACCTTATTCAGTGTGCGCTCGAGATCTGCCTGAATAGCTGTTT
>CAKKPR010000144.1 GCA_919901705.1 Thermodesulfovibrionales bacterium
CATTTTCCGCCCTCAGCTTCTCAGAGAAAATCGGCCTTCCAGGCCCTCTCCGCACATCCTCATCTTTTATAACAGTAACAATAAGGATATCCCCCTGCTTTTTTGCGGCATTGAGATGCTTTATCACACCCGGATGAATGAGGTCGAAAACTCCGTGGCTCTGGACAACGGCCTTGCCCTCCTGTTTCAGGGCTTCAACCTTTTTGGCCAAATCATCTAAAAGCAGAATCTTATTTTTCAGTTTATGCTCCATCTGGCTGCTCATTTAAAATGTTGTTCCAATAATTTAGTCGAGGAAAAAACTATTTCATGTGTAAATCTCATTTCAGCGCCTATTTCCTTCAAAACTTCATATTCCTTCTGTATCTTGCCTGTCTTGTCTTCGAGGTTTTCGAACTCCTGCCCCTTAACATAGATGTCCGGTCTCAATAACCTTAAGGTTTCCTCAGCAGTCGGCCATTTGTTAACAGCCACGTAATCCACACATTCAAGCGCTGCTATAGACTCTGCCCTCAAATCCTGATTAAACACAGGCCTGCCCGTTCCCTTATCAATATAAATATCAGGAGTAAGAGTTACGACAAGAATATCTCCCATATTCCTGGCTGCCTGAAAATACTTGATATGTCCGGGATGCATAAGGTCAAAACAACCGTGGCAAAGGACTACCTTTTTCCCTTCAGACTTCAGTTTCTTTATTATCTGAGAAAGTTCTTCAAGAACTTTTATTTTCATAACCCGTTGTATAATATCACGAATTTCTTAGCATTATCAACACTTAAACGCCTTTTTCAGCCTTATTTATTGCCGACCAGAGAGCAGGGATTGTATCAGAATGTTTACCTTTAACATAAAAGCTTTTTCCTCCGTCAGCTACTGTTCTGACAAGCATGGTCTTCCACGGCCTGAAATAATAAGCAGGGTTGTTTTTATCCGGCTCAACGCTAAAGTCATCCGGCAGGTCATGAAGATCACAGACAAGCGTAGTAAAATGCCTGATGTATTCTCCGCGCTGGCGCGCAAGATTTCTTGCCATACTGAGCGCCTTTAAAAAAACTTCAGGGGCCATTACAGCGCTCCCGAAATTCATTACTACGCCGTCTTCGAGCCCCTCTAAAATTTTTGCAAAACGCAGGAAATCACTATAGGATGTTTCTCCTGTTGCAGCGCCGCTGCAGTTCGGATGTTCGTGTATGATATCGTATCCTATACCAACATGGACAGTAACAGGAATTTTAAGCCTGTACCCTGCAGCCAGCAAACTTATATTCTTATAGGGGAAATCGCC
>CAKKPR010000145.1 GCA_919901705.1 Thermodesulfovibrionales bacterium
ACTATCTTTTAAATCCCGAGATTAAGTACAATTTCTCGGATCATGTCTGGGCTGCGATCGGAGGACTCATCTTCGGCGGCGGCGAGAAATGGAGCCAGTTTGGGCAGCTTGATAAAAATGACAATGTCTATGCCCAGATAAGATATGAGTTCTGAAAAAGCGCAAATAGGTGATTAGGCTTTTCCCAATATTTTGTAAGCTACTGCCCCCTCCATATTGAAAAAACTACTACCAGGCTTTATAGTTAATAGTAATTATTCAGAACAAGGGGAGGTGTAACGATGGAAGATATAAAATTAACAAGTCTTTCAAGCTGCGCGGGTTGAGCGGCAAAATTTAGTCCTATGGACCTGATCCACGTGTTGGGTCAGCTGCCGGAGATAAAAGACAAAAACGTTCTTATAGACTCAAAAAACTCCGATGATGCGGGTGTCTACAAAATAACTGATGATATAGCCGTTGTATTAACAACCGACTTTTTTACTCCTATTGTAGACGACCCCTACTGGTTCGGCGCAATAGCTGCTGCTAATGCCCTCTCCGACGTATACGCTATGGGAGGGAAGGCTGTTGCTGCGCTAAATATTGCTATGCTGCCGAACGAGGCAAAATTTTTTCCTTCTCTTAAAAAAATAATGCAGGGCGGCATTGACAAAATGAAAGAGGCAGGCGTGTCAATCATCGGCGGGCACACCATCAAGGATAAAGAGCCTAAATTCGGTTATGCTGTTCTGGGGCTTATACATCCGGATAAGATTCTCGATAATTCAAAGGCAAAACCCGGCGATGCCCTTATCCTCATAAAAAAGATAGGCACCGGGATTGTCTCTACAGGCATTAAGGCCGGGATGTGCAGTAATGCTGTAATTGAAGAACTCACTTCATCAATGGCAATGCTGAATAAGAGAGCCAGCGAGATAATGCTTGAGATCGACATAAGCACAGCAACGGATATAACAGGTTTCGGTCTTATAGGGCATCTGAGTGAAGTGCTCAATGCAAGCAAGTGTCAGGCCCGGCTTTATTCAAGCCGCGTCCCTTATTTTGATGAAGCAATAAGGCTTGCTGAAAGGGATATTGCTCCGGGTGGAACGCTCGCGAATCTGAAAATTTATAATCCTCTGATTGAATGGTCAAAGGGCGTAACTGATTCTGAGCAGGTTATGATGAACGATGCACAGACATCAGGCGGTCTTCTTATTTTTGTTCCTCAGGAAAGAAAGGATAAGCTTGTCGGAGCCCTGCAGAAAGAGAATATATTGGCTGCTCATATAGGCGATGTGCTCGCCGGGAATGTGAAAAGCGACAAAAAAATATTTGTAGAGAAATAAATGTCTTTTGCTTTTTATATTTTTCTCTTTTCTGTAGGCGCATCAGTCGGATTCCTGTCCGGACTGCTTGGTATCGGCGGTGGCATTATCATGTTCCCGCTTTTGCTTTATGTACCGCCATTGCTTGGGTTTGAGGGAATTGCAGTAAAGAGCATTACAGGCCTGACCATGATACAGGGGTTTTTTGCATCATGCGCAGCCATGCTTTTTTACAATAAGCATAACCTTGTCAATAAATCCCTTGTGCTTACGCTCGGCTTATCTTTATTTATGTCATCTCTCACAGGAGCATTTGTCTCAAAGGCAGTGTCTGACAAGCCTTTGCTTTTTGTCTTTGGAGCGCTGGCTTTGATTGCCTCAATTATGATGTTTATCCCGAGAAGTTACTCAAAAGATGAACTTACAGAAGACAAGGTCAGCTTCCACAAAATAACAGCAATCATAATAGGCATCTTTCTTGGTTTTCTTATCGGCCTTGTGGGGCAGGGAGGCGCTTTTATAATGATTCCGACACTTCTTTACGTTCTTAAAATTCCTCTAAGGGTTGCTCTTGGAAGCACACTTGCAATAGGCCTTTTCTCTGCCACAGCAGGGTTAATCGGAAAGGCGGCAACAGGCCAGGTTCCTTTTCGCATGGCAGCGCCTCTGGTATTGGGTGCAATCCTTTCAGCGCAATTAGGCAGTTTTGCCGGTAAAAGAACCAAAACAGAATTTCTCAGATGGCTTTTAGCGTTTATAATTTCCGCCACAGCAATAAAGGTGTGGTTTGATATTTTTTGATAAGGCTACCAAGTGTTAGCCCCCTTTCATTTTCTCATGCTGCTGTAATATAATAATTTAGCT
>CAKKPR010000146.1:0-6683 GCA_919901705.1 Thermodesulfovibrionales bacterium
ATACATGCGACAATATAGCACAAAAAAGGGGCATTAAGGAAGGCGGAAAAATGAAGCCGGGGAATGACAGGATAGGAGGCTATCCTTTTATAACAACTTTCCTTACAGATTTTATTGCTGAAATTTCATCAAGGATTTGTTTCATCGGCACATCGTGTTTGAGGGAAATCGTGATAATGTACGTAATCTCAGCCTTTTGGATGTCTTTTTCATAGTCTGTACTCACTATACGCGCGTTGCGCGATTTGAAAACGAATTCAATCTTCTCGTCTTCTATTCCTCCGTCTGCAGTGATAGTCAGAAATTTAAACACGATTCTCGACATCCTTCTTTCAACTACTCTTAGTACGAGAAGAGAAAAAAGAGTTATGGCGCATGCTGCAGTTGCTGCAATATAGAAACCTCCGCCTACTGCAAGCCCGATTGCGGCGACCATCCAGAGACAGGCTGCTGTTGTGAGGCCCTGTATCGTAATGCCCATCCTTAAGATAACGCCTGCCCCTAAAAATCCTACGCCTGTAATAGCGCCGGCAGCAATACGTCCGGGGTCAACGCGGATGTAAGCAGGATTCATATAGCTCAGGTGGTGGTAATACTCAGAGACTATCATGATGAGCACAGAGGCAACGCTGACCAGCAGCTGTGTCCTGAAGCCGGCAGGTCGTCCATGCACCTGTCTCTCAAAGCCGATGATGCCGCCTAATATCGCTCCAAGGACAAGGCGAAAGATTATTTCTGTCTCTGAAATCACGACTAATTATATCAGTTTTAAAGTGGTTTATGTTTTAATAAATAAGTATGGATATATTTACAATCTTATTTATAGCAGTCGGTTTATCAATGGATGCCTTTGCTGTTTCTGTCACGAGCGGGTTTACCATCAAGCGCCTCCACATCAATAATGCCCTTAAGATTGCAGTATTCTTCGGGATGTTTCAGGCAATAATGCCTGTGCTGGGATGGGCAGCAGGGCTCGGTTTCAGGGGCTTTATTTCAGGAGTTGACCACTGGATAGCATTCGGGCTTTTGAGCATCATAGGCGTTAAGATGATATTTGAATCAAGGGCAATGGATTCAGGTAAAAAACCAACAGATCCTTTGAATATCTATACTCTGTTGATTCTGTCTGTTGCAACGAGCATTGATGCGTTGGCAGTCGGGCTCAGTCTTTCACTGTTAAGCGTCTCTATTATAAGCCCTTCAGTAATAATCGGTATTACAACTTTCCTTTTTTCCTTTGCGGGTGTTTACATTGGCAAAAGGGTAGGGCATTTTTTTGAAAAGAAGATTGAAATAGCAGGCGGTTTAATTTTGATCGGTATTGGAATAAAAATACTTATTGAGCACCTGCGGTAACTAACATCTTCTTCAATACAGCAAGTCAAACAATAATCTGAATGAGTTTTTTGAGCAAAATTTTTATTTTCCCTTGCCCATTGACCTTATCCTGGCATGTGATATAATTGACTTAAGGTCTGCGACCAATTTGGAGGGATAATGAACGAGATATGGTTTGCACTTATGGCAATTGCCTTTCTGGTTGTAGTTGGTTTTTTTATCTATGTATTGCTTGAATTAAGAAAATCTGCAAAGGCTCTTACTGAGTTTCTGAAGACCACTGAAGAATCGCTGAAGCCGACTATGGAGGAACTTCAACTTACTCTCAGAAGCCTTAGAAAGGTAACAGATGACGTAAATGAGATAACAGGAGATATAAGAACGATATCCGGCAGCACAAGGGATATTGGCCAGAATCTAAAAAAAGTAAGCGAACTCATAAACGAGGTGAGTTCAGAAACCATAATAAAAGTTTCGGGTTTGAGGGTTGGAATAAGGACAGCCCTTGAGGTTTTGTTAAAGAATGTTTTTTTAAAAGGAGGCAATCAATGAGAGACGACAATGGATATGGCGCAGGTTCTGTACTTCTTTCTTTTCTCCTCGGAGGAGCTGTGGGCGCAGGGCTTGCTTTGCTTTTGGCCCCGCAGTCGGGACCTGAGACAAGGCGGAAGATACAAGATTTTGCAGAGGATATGAAAGAGAGGGTTGGCTCAACAGTCGAGAAGGGCAAAGATCTTTTTGAACAGAAAAAATCCGTAATAGCCAGCGCTATTGATGCCGGTAAAGAGGCATACGAAAAAGAAAGAGAGAGGCTGTCCAAGAGCTGAACATGAATAATGCATGAGGCTTCGATTGCTCAAAGCGTGCTTGACATTGCTGGTGAAAACTGCAAAAAAGCAGGCTATAGCAGAATAGATTCGATACGGCTGAGAATAGGGAGGGCATCGGGTGTTAT
This sequence comes from Thermodesulfovibrionales bacterium, assembly GCA_919901705.1. Classification (GTDB taxonomy): domain Bacteria; phylum Nitrospirota; class Thermodesulfovibrionia; order Thermodesulfovibrionales; family UBA1546; genus SCSY01. Next base: position 2,294 of record CAKKPR010000146.1, read on the forward strand.
GACCGAGGCCCTCCTTTTTGCCTTTGATGCAATAAAAATTGATACGATTGCAGCAGGCGCAACCGTTATAATAGATGAAATTCCGGTAGGCGGAATATGCGGCAATTGCGGTAAAGATTTTATTACAAAAGAGGCATATGTCTTATGCTGTCCGGAATGCGGCGGGTTATCGTTTAAGGTGAATGCAGGGCGTGAACTTGAAATTCTGGATATGGAGGTGTCTTGAATGAAAGTCAAGGTTGTAACTCGTATACTTGAAGCCAATGAAAGGATTGCAGCGGATAATCGCAGGATATTTGATGATTCAGGGGTATATGTTATAAATCTCATGAGCGCACCCGGAGCCGGGAAGACATCTCTGCTTGAAAGAACCATAAAAGAGCTGAATAAAAAGTTAAAAGTGGCAGTTATTGAAGGAGATATTGCAGGCACTCAGGATGCAGAAAGAATTGGAAATCTCGGGGTGCCGGTTATTCAAATAAATACAGGGGGTGCTTGCCATCTTGATGCAAATATGATTAATGAAGTCCTGGGGGAGCTTCCACTGAAAGAGATTGAGCTTCTTTTTATTGAAAACGTAGGAAATCTTGTATGCCCGGCAGAATTTAATGTCGGCGAAGACATGAAGATGATGCTGCTAAGCATAACAGAGGGAGATGACAAACCACTGAAATATCCGTTGATGTTTCAGGAATCATCAGCCTTAATCCTGAACAAGATTGACCTTTTGCAGTATACGAATGTAAGTATAGACAAGATAAAAAAGGATGCAATGTCTTTAAGCCCTTCAATAAAGATATTTGAGATTTCATGCAAGACAGGCGAGGGGATATCAGAGTGGACTGATTGGCTGGTAAAGAAAGTGAAATGAACCGTGTTCTCATTAACATCAAGGGACTTGTTCAGGGTGTTGGTTTCAGACCGTTTGTTTATAACCTTGCGAAATCCCTGAACCTGAAAGGCAGTGTAACCAATACTGCTGATGGAGTAACTATTGATATAGAGGGTGATGATGTAACCTTTTTTATAGAGATGCTTTCAAAAGAAGCGCCGCCATTATCAAAAATAATCAATATTAATATCACGCCAATGCCTTTTTGCGGATACGAAGGCTTTGAAATACTTAAGAGCAAAGACAATGGAAGTTCTACACTTATTTCTCCTGATATCTCTGTATGTGATGACTGCCTCAAGGAGATGTTTGATAAAACTGACAGGCGCTATCTCTATCCGTTTATAAACTGCACTAACTGCGGGCCTAGGTACACAATCACAAATGCAGTCCCGTATGACAGGCAAAACACAACGATGTCTGTTTTCAGGATGTGCCCTGAATGTGAGGCTGAATACAATAATCCCGGGAACAGGAGATTTCACGCGCAGCCTAATGCGTGTCCAATCTGCGGGCCGCGCGTAGGTATAGTCATCAGCCATCAGCCGTCAACTGTCAGCCAGGACCAAAATCCGATAGAAAAGACGATAGAATTATTAAGAGAGGGAAAGATTGTTGCTGTTAAAGGGCTTGGCGGTTTTCATATTGCATGTGATGCGAAAAATAAAGATGCGGTAGAAAGGCTGAGAAAAGGAAAAAGAAAAAGCAACAAGCCTTTTGCGCTTATGGCGCCTGATATCGCGACAATAGAAAGATACTGTGAGGTATCAGAAGAAGAAAAGCAAATTTTAAATTCCAATAAAAGGCCTGTTGTTCTTTTGAGGAGGAGGGCGGATGCCGATTCTTTGCCTGATGCAGTAAGTCCTGATAACCAGTATCTTGGTTTTATGCTTCCCTACACCCCGCTGCATTATCTGTTGTTCTTTTATCCTTATGGTGGTGTCATTGCGAGAAGCGATAGTGACGAAGCAATCTCTAAAGACGAGATTCTTCGGTCGATGCGACCTCAGAATGACAAGTTAGGGGGATTACCTAACTTTGATGCCCTTATCATGACGAGCGGAAATCTTTCTGAGGAACCGATTGTTATTGATAATAATGAGACAATCTCAAAATTATCTGATATAGCAGATGCATTTTTAATCCACAACAGGGATATTTTCATGCGCACTGATGATTCAGTTGTTAGAAATCACTTTTTAAGGCATAAGGCAAAACCCTTGTTTATCCGCCGTTCGCGGGGATATGCGCCTGACCCTATATTTTTAAATGATGAAGGGCCGGAGGTGCTCGGATGCGGCGCTGACATAAAAAACACATTCACGCTCACAAAGGGCAGTTATGCAATTCCGAGCCAGCATATAGGAGACATGGAAAATTATGAGACAGTAAAGTTTTTTGAAGAGAGTCTCAGGAATCTGAAAGCTGTTTACAGAGCAAATCCTGTTGCCATAGCCTATGATCTGCATCCTAATTATCTGTCAACAAAATGGGCCTTAGCGCAGGGTGCAGAGGGCAAAGGGCAAAAAGTTGAAACTTACGGTATTCAGCATCATTATGCGCATATAGCATCTGTGATGGCAGAAAACGGCATTAAGAGAAAGGTCATGGGAATTGCATTTGACGGTACGGGTTACGGCACTGACGGAAACCTGTGGGGAAGTGAGTTTTTGGTTGCTGACCCGGAGGATTTTAAGAGAGTGGGGCATTTTAAATACATCCCATTGCCGGGCGGCGAGATGGCAGTCAGAGAACCCTGGAGGGTAGCAGTGAGTTATATAAAAGATATTGCAGGGGATGAGGCTATGCATTATCTGGGTTCCATAGGATTTATTGAAAAGTATGGCAAAGATAACTTGAATAATATTCTGAAAATAATTGATAACCGTGAATTTTCACCTCTGTCATCGGGTGCAGGGAGGCTTTTTGATGCAGTTTCGGCAATGCTTGGGGTATGCGATAGGAATACATTTGAGGGTGAGGCTGCGATGGCGCTTGAATCTTATACAACGGATGAAATAGATGATGATTACCCCGTGGATGTTATATTCAAGGAGAAGATAATAGTTGATTTTTCTTTGACAATATTGCGGCTGATAGAGGATATAGTATGCGGGACCGCCAGGGATATTATCGCTACAAAGTTTCATAATACTATCGTGACAGTTATTGAAAGGGTTATTCAAAAGGTCAGTATGCTTTATAAATTGTATGATGCAGCTATAAGCGGAGGAGTTTTCCAGAATATGTATCTTATCAGGAATACCATGGACAGGCTTAAGGCATCAGGGATTAATGTCTACATTAATGAAAAGGTGCCGTCGAATGATGCAGGCATATCACTTGGCCAGGCATATATAATAAGGGAGAGGCTTAAAAATAAATGCAAAATTTAAAATTCAAAATTGAAAATAATGAAATTCTAAAAATATTAATTTTTGAATGGTTGCTAAAATGAAGAAACTTGTAGACCGAATAGGAAGGCCTGTGAGGCTGATGGAGGTCTGCGGCACTCATACTGTTGCGATATTCAGACACGGTATCAGAAAGCTGCTTCCGGAAAAGATTATCCTTATAAGCGGGCCGGGCTGTCCTGTGTGTGTCACCTCGGTTGAAGATGTTGAAAGCGCCATGTCAATAGCAAGAAAAGAGAATATCATCTTCACAACCTTTGGCGATATGATGCGTGTGCCCGGCATTGATAAGAATCTTTCAGAAGTCAGGGCAGAGGGCGCTGATATAAGAGTTGTATATTCTCCTATGGATGCTCTCAGGATTGCATCAGATAATAAGGATAAAAAGGTTGTATTTTTTGCAACAGGTTTTGAGACAACATCGCCGTCTGTGGCAGGAACTTTATTTGAGGCAGACAAACTGAAAATTGATAATTTCTATATATACTCTGCTCACAAGCTTGTCCCTCCGGCGTTGAATGCCCTGCTTGGTTCAGGTGAGGTTAATGTTGACGGCTTTATACTTCCGGGGCATGTCAGCACTATCATAGGAAGCAGGCCGTACGAGTTTATAGTTGAAAAATACAAGAAACCGTCTGTTATAACAGGCTTTGATGCAGAGGATATATTGCAAGGGATAAATATGCTTCTCGCTCAGATTATATCGAATAAAGCAGAGGTTGAAATACAATATAAAAAGGTTGTAAGGGAAGAAGGAAATCCAAAGGCTGTTGAGCTTATGAATGAATATTTTGAGCCGTGTGATGTTTACTGGCGAGGGATTGGGACAATACCATTAAGCGGCCTAAGGCTTAGAGAGAAATTCAGGCACAGGGATATAAGTTCAATAATAAAGATTGATATTTCATTTGCTTCCGGCCCACAGGAACCGCAAGGCTGTTCCTGCGGAGAGATTTTAAGAGGATTGAAAACACCTGATCAATGTCCGCTTTTTGGATGCGCATGCACGCCTGAGAGTCCTGTTGGCGCATGCATGGTCAGCACAGAAGGAAGCTGCGCAGCGTATTATAAGTATGGAGATTTT
>CAKKPR010000146.1:6783-7979 GCA_919901705.1 Thermodesulfovibrionales bacterium
GGGGATTCCGCTGTTATAGAGTTTGCTCAGATCGCAGAAGATGTCATTGCGAGGAGCAGAGCGACGTGGCAATCTAATACTCCTGAGATTGCTTCGCCTTTGGCTCGCAATGACAAAAAAAATAGCTTTAGGCTTGCCTTTACAACTGACTCTTACGTTGTCTCTCCACTTTTTTTCCCGGGAGGAAATATCGGAGAACTCGCTGTTTACGGCACTGTGAATGACCTTGCAATGGTAGGCGCCAGACCTTTGTATCTCAGCGCAGGGTTCATATTTGAAGAAGGATTTTTAGTGAATGATATGAAGAAGATTCTCGCTTCAATGGCAGAGGCCGCTAAAAAAGCCGATGTAAAGATTATTGCAGGCGATACAAAGGTAGTAAACAAAGGAAAGGGCGACGGCGTGTTCATTAATACATCAGGTATAGGAGTTCTTGCTGATGGAGTTAATATATCACCGTTAAATATAAAAGTTGGAGATAAAATAATCATAAGCGGGACAATAGGCAATCATGGGGTTGCTGTTATGGCGGAAAGGAATGGTTTGAGTTTCAACCCTCCTGTGCTGAGTGATACAGCTCCATTGAATCATATCGTACAGGAAATGCTCGGATATGGAGGAGTGCATGCAATGAGAGACCCTACAAGAGGAGGGCTTGCTACAACACTCAAGGAGATGGCTCTGGAGTCAGGCCTCTGCTTTGAGGTCAGTGAGGAGGCGATACCTGTTGCCCATGGAGTCATAGGTGCGTCTGAGCTGCTGGGACTGGACCCATTGTATATTGCGAATGAAGGTATCTTTGTTGCCATTGTAAAGAACGATGCTGCTGAACAGATGATTGATGCCCTGAAAAAAAATCCATTGGGCAGGGGTGCAAATATTATTGGAGAAGTGGTAGAATCACCTTCAGGAAAGGTCTTATTAAAGACAAGAATCGGCGGGACACGCATTATTGATATGCTTTCAGGGGAGCAATTGCCAAGAATATGCTGATTGCAATATTGAGACTGCTGAAAAAGTGTCATTGCGAGCAGGCCCCTCGCTTGTCATTGCGAGCCGAAGGCGAAGCAATCTCGTTTTTATATAAATCACTTATTAAAGATTGCCACGTCGTCCCGAAGGCTTTCGGGACTCCTCGCAATGACATTAAAATATGGGGTTTAACTATCTGTAATATTAATATTAAATCAAAGGAG
>CAKKPR010000147.1 GCA_919901705.1 Thermodesulfovibrionales bacterium
CTCAAAACTGACGACCAGCTAATGTCAAACTCTTGATTATTCCCACAACTTTCCGTATGATAACGAAAAACCAGTTAATAACATTGTTAAATCTTTTTCGCACAGGCAGCACAAGCAGGAGAAATTGTGATACTAATGCTTTTCCTCTTATCAATTGCTCTTTCAGTTGTGTCCGAATCGGCTTCTCAGCTTATATACTTTGTGAAAGTAAGACGCAAATTATCAGAAGCAAAAAAGAAGCCTTCATTTGACTGGTTGCCACAGAAGCGGAAGGCGTTAGTTTCTGAATATATAAAGATTGTAGATGGAAATAAGAACGATTTAATTTGGGGACAAATCGTTTTGTGGCTGTATTATGCGAGCTGGATTTTCCTTATTACGGCGCTCATGATTTTATTAATATTGTATTTAATGGGCCAAGTGCAGTTTGAGTGAGCAAGAATGAGGGGCAAGACTCATATCACCCGCTCTGGCTAAGTCGGTGGGTCGCGGGGAAATACGGGGAAATACGGGGTCAGGTCTTGCAATCATGCATCCAGCCTAAAAACAGTCAAAAGGGTCAGGTTCAGACTTGACTATTGACATTTGAGCAAAAAGGAACAATGACTCAATTAATTGATTGCCCGCACCGGCAGATAACATGGTAAAATTAAAAAAGGAATCATAATGAAGAAAGAGACATTATATCTGGATACATCAGTTATCAGCGCCTATTATGATGAGCGTGCGAAGGAACGTCAAGCAGCCACCATCAAATTTTGGGAAGATATCGTGTCCAATTATAAGGTCTTTATATCTGAGATTACGGTCAGCGAATTGGACAACACTAATGACGAGACCTTAAAAATTAAGTTTCAAAAACTTACTACAGACATGAACGTATTGAAGCTCGACAAGAAGGTCAGAGCATTGGCAAATGCTTATATTAATCACGGTGTCTTTCCAGAGAAATATATTGATGATGCTCTTCATGTTGCTATAGCGACATGCCATGATATTTCCTATTTAATTTCATGGAATTTTGAACATTTGGTTAAGGTAAAGACGAGAAAAACCGTAAATCTGGTCAATATCTTAGAGGGCTATAAAGAGATTGAAATTGTATCACCCCAAGAATTATGAGGAGGCCACTATGAAAAAGATAGAATATTTTAATTATCAAAAAGTTGCCAAAGACATGAAGATGCCAGTTTCAATTCTTAAAAAAATCGAAAAAGAAGTATCGGCTGAATTTCCTAAAGACAAAATGATGTTTGAGCTTCATGTTTTGAGAGCAATACGAAGCGGTTATTGGCAGAAAAGAGCAGCTTAATAAAAAGCCTACACGGGGAACAGTCAACAGGTTCAGACTTGATTATTGACATTTGGCCAGATTCATATTGCATCTTTCTACATTATCATTTTGGTGTTACAGCAAATTCTCGCTGAAAAATACGCTATGAATCAGGAGTCCTGCGGATTAAATACGGATAATTTTTCAGCCTTTGCTGCGTTTAGAAGATTTGTATCAGATGCCGCAAAAGTAATGTTTTCCTTTATTGAGTGTTTCAGCCACAATGCAGAGGCAAGATGAATGCTGTCTGCGGCTCTGAGATAATATTTTTCTATCAGTCTCTTTATACTGACGAGAAGTTCATCCTGGAAATCAATGATGAGAAGACACTTCCAGTCAGCCTCAAATTCAGTCAGCAGCTCTTTTAATTTCGAATGGGTTATATCACCTTCTCTGCTGCGCCTTATAAGCGCAGACAACATTTCCGGGTAGGTTAATTTGGACGTTGCCATAATGGATTTTCCGGTCATAAGCCGGGCGATTCCTTCGGAGCCGGTCTCAATGACATATTTCTTAGCTAATGCGCTCGTGTCAAAATAGATCATCTTCTTTCCTCGATGATGGTCTCAGACATTGGCTTCCCCTTAACTTTTATTGGCTTAAACGGTTTCAATCTGGCATTTATTAAGGGCAGTCTTATCTTTCCCTGCTTTGCCAGGCTCGCGAGTCTTTCTTCTATGCCGGCGTTTTCTTCAACTGTATCAAGGTTGTGCAGCACAGCCACAGGCATTCCCCTGTCCGTAACCACTATGCTATCTCCTCTTTTGGTGAGCCCAAGATAATACGTTAGCCTGTTTTTCAGCTCTTTTATTCCTACCTGATGCATACTTTCACCTCCTCGATTACTATGTAGCTATTGTAGCTACTTCACATGATAAAATCAAGGGTGCTTGTATCGGTCATGACGACATTAATCTGGTTCTTTCTCAAAGTAAGTGGGTAAGACCAAGCAAGGAGGGAAGTTAGAAGGCTACCCACTTGAAATGCAAATACGTTACCCTGCTATCCCCTTAATATCCCCCTCATTCACGGGGCCGAGGACTGTGACAGCGAAGGCGTTTTGGGACATAAGCCTTTTCGAGAGTTCCTTCACGCGCTTTAAATCTACGGCATTGATATCCTTTATTAACTCAGAAGGCGAATAATACCTGCCGTAATATATCTCCTGCCTCGCTATATTCTGCATCCTGCTGGATGTTGATTCAAGGCCGAGGATGAGATTGCCTTTAAGCTGTGCCTTAGCCCGTTCAAGCTCGATCTCTGTCATATTATCAGCCAGTTCCCTCATCTCCTTAACTATGAGCTCCATCACCTGCGCAACCCTCTTCCTGCCTGTGCCTGCGTAGACAGCCCACACGCCGGTATCAAGGTATGCAGATATATAAGAATAAATGGAATAGACCAGCCCCCTCTTCTCCCTTATCTCCTGAAAAAGTCTTGAGCTGACGCCGGCGCCAAGGATTGTATTCAGAAGAAATAACACATATCTGTCATCGCTTGCCACAGGAATGCCCTCAACCCCGATACAAATATGAGCCTCTGAAAGTTCCTTGTTATGGACTGTTACCTTATTGTTAAATACAGGCGCCTTTCCTTTCTCGGGCTCCGAACCTCTTCTCAGAGAGCCGAAGCTATGGTTCAGCATATCAATAAGCTTATCGAACTCGAAATTTCCGGCGCATGCCATAACCGTATCTTTTGTGCCGTAATATTTCTTTATATGGCTTAAGAGGTCTTCTCTTTTGAATGTTTTAATCGTACTCCTTTTCCCGAGAACAGCCTGGCCTATGCCTTCATCACCCCATATAGCAAGGTTGAAGAGGTCATAGATATAATCGTCAGGGGTATCCTCGACCATCTTTATCTCTTCCTTGATAATCCCCTTTTCCTTCTCCACGTCGTTTTCAGGAAATGCAGAATGCAGGAATATATCGGACAGAAGCTCATTGCCTTTTTCGAAGTACTCGTCCAGCACCTTAATATAGAATGTCGTGCTCTCCCTTGACGTGAACGCATTGAGGTCTCCGCCGATCGAATCAGTGTCAATAGCTATATCCTTTGCGGAACGCTTCTGGGTTCCTTTGAAGAACATATGCTCGAGGAAATGTGATATGCCGTTCTTGTCAGGCGGCTCATTTCTTGAACCGACCTTGACCCATATACCCAAGGCAACTGAGCGGACATCCTTGATCTGCTCCATAACCACAGGTATGCCGTTTTCAAGATGTATTTTTTTGAACATAATGTCCTTTCTTAGGCACAATGGACAATAAGTGATGGATTGTTCGCTTCAGAGCGATTTTTGATTTTTAGAATAAAAGATAGGGCATGGTGTCCGAGCGGCTTTTTCGGAACGACCGAGAATACCATGCCCTGTCTTTAAACTGAACCTACTCTTTTGCTGCCTTTTCTCTCAGTGCATCTTTTCTGCTTAAACGTATCTTGCCGGTCCTGTCCATCTCAATTACTTTGACAAGGACTTCCTCTCCCTCTGTAAGCACATCTGTAACCTTTGCTATTCTCTTCTCATCTATCTGGGATATATGAAGAAGGCCTTCGGTGCCGGGCATTATCTCTACAAATGCTCCAAAATCGACAATGCGCTTCACCGTTCCAAGATAAATCCTGCCGACTTCCGCCTCTGCAATGATTCCGTTTATTATCTCTATTGCCTTCTGGGCTGATGTTTCATCAGTAGATGCAATGTTTATCACTCCTGCATCATCAATGTTTATCTTAACCCCTGTCTGCTCTATTATTCCCCTTATAACCTTGCCGCCTGTTCCTATGACATCCCTTATCTTTTCCTGTTTAATCTGCATTGTATATATTCGCGGTGCGTACGGAGACAAATTTTCCCTCGGTGATGTAATCACCTCTTTTATCTTATTAAGGATGAAAAGCCTTCCCTGTCTTGCCTGTTCAAGCGCCTTCTCCATAATAGCAGCGTTTATACCGCCTGTCTTTACATCAAGCTGGAATGCTGTCACACCCTTCTCTGTTCCTGTAACCTTAAAATCCATGTCGCCGAGATGGTCTTCCAACCCAAGTATATCTGTAAGAACAATATTCTTGTCGCCTTCCTGTATCAATCCCATCGCAATACCCGCTACAGGAGACTTTATCGGCACCCCTGCATCCATAAGCGCCAGTGTTCCGCCGCATACGGTTGCCATTGAAGACGAGCCATTGGATTCGAGTATGTCCGAGACAATCCTGATAGTGTAAGGGAACGCCTCTTTAGGCGGAATTACAGCCCTTAAGGCCCTTTCAGCAAGCGCTCCATGCCCAATCTCGCGCCTTCCCGGAGAGCGCAGAGGTTTGACCTCTCCAACGCTGAACGGCGGGAAATTATAATGAAGCATAAATGACTTATGGCTTTCTCCATCGAGCGAGTCTATCCTCTGTTCATCATCCGAAGTGCCGAGGGTTACTACGGCAAGCGCCTGTGTCTCGCCCCTTACGAAAAGCGCTGAGCCATGAGTCCTCGGCAGTATCCCTACCCTTGAGGTTATATGCCTTATCTCATCAGGTTTTCTGCCGTCAGCCCTGATTCCTTCCTCTATAATCATCCTTCTAACAAGGTTCTTTTCAAGTTCAAAAAATGCATCAGCTATTTCCTTGGTCATATCCTTCTCGGGTGTATTAAAATGCTTGATTGTTTCAGCCAGTATAATATCAAGCACCTCCTGTCTCCTCTGTTTGCCCGGGATCTTGACCGCGTCTTTCATTTTTCCAAGGACATGCGCCTCTACATTCTTTCTGAGTTCCTCATCAAATACAGGCGGGGTTAACGTGCGTTTTGCCCTGCCGACCTTTTCCCTCAGGTCTTTCTGCACTGCAATAATACGCTTTATCTCTGCATGTGCATAATCTATAGCCTTAAGGAGTGTCTCCTCCTGAACTTCCATTGCCTCGCCTTCCACCATAAGAACAGAACTTTCTGTCCCGGCAACAACAAGGTTTATATCAACACTTCCTGCCTCATACAGGTCTGGATTAACAATAAACTCTCCGTTAATCCTTCCCACCTTAACAGCTGCAATCGGCCCCTCAAACGGGATATCGGAAATCATCAGCGCAGCAGATATGCCGATTATTCCAAGGATGTCGGATACATTCTCGTCGCCGTATGAGAGAACCTGTACTATACCCTGTGTTTCACAAGAAAACCCTTTAGGAAAAAGCGGACGAATCGGGCGGTCTATCAGACGGGATGTCAGAACTTCCTTTTCAGTCGGCCTGCCTTCTCTCTTGAAAAATCCGCCGGGGATCTTGCCGGCAGAATAGGTCTTCTCCTGGTAATCAACTGTTAGCGGGAAAAAATCAAGGCCTTCCCTGGGCTTCTTTGCTGCAACTGCCGTAGCCAGTACAACTGTGTCTCCATACCTTACAACAACGGCTCCGTCTGACTGCTTTGCCATCTCGCCTGTCTCAATAATCAACCTCTTGCCTTTAATCTCAACTTCTACCGTAGTCATTAATCCTCTCTCTCTATTTTCTAAGTCCTAACCGCTCAATAACCTTTGCATAGCGTTCTTTGCTCGAGGCCTTGAGATAGTCAAGCAATTTCCTTCTCTGACTGACAAGTTTAAGAAGCCCGCGGCGTGAATGGTGGTCACCGCTATGGGCTCTAAAATGCTCTGTAAGATAATTTATCCTCTCACTTAAAATAGCCAGCTGCACCTCTGGAGAGCCGGTATCTTTTTCGTGAACCTTAAAGCCGCTTATAATCGTACCTTTCTTTTCCTTGCTGAGAGGCATTAAATCACCACCTTCCT
>CAKKPR010000148.1 GCA_919901705.1 Thermodesulfovibrionales bacterium
CTCCGGCATCCCGGCAAATTTCTGAAGATGCTTCTTCAGGAAAACACAACCCCGGAGGGACTGGCAATGGCTGCAGCCGTGGGAACTTTTCTTGCCATACTGCCTCTGCTGTTTATCCATACATTTGTGATTATATATGTAGCTGCCCGCCTGAACTTAAACAAGGTGGTTGCCGTTAATGTCCAGCATTTCTTCATGCCGCCGTTTGTGCCGGCCCTGTGCATCGAATTAGGTTATTTCATAAAACACGGCCGTTGGCTGACAGATATTTCTTTTGCAACCGTCTTCTCACAGTTTTCAGACCGCTTGATTGAATGGTTCCTGGGATCTTTGATCATCGCGCCTGTCGGCGCTGTCCTTATGGGCGCTGTAGTTTTTATTTCAGCATCCCTGATAAAAAAGAGAAGGCAGCGCTAATGGCTCAGGGCAAGGATGCTATTAAAAAGAGAGGCAATAAATTAGGTTTCTGGTTCTTCCAGGCCTCACTCAGGATATTTGGACTGGCAGGGACCTATAGGCTGCTATACCCTGTCTGCCTGTACTACCTGCTATATGACCGCACCGCTGTATCTGTGAGCATGGCTTATATAAAAAGGCGTTTTAAAAATCATAATGCCTTTCAGAGAATCTGCGATGTCTACAGATTATTCATCCAACAGGGCAAAAATCTCATTGACCGCTACTATGTTGTTTCAGGACAGGGGCAGTTTGACACAGAGCTTTACGGATATGATAAAATAAAAACTCTTTTAAATACTTCTCAAAAAGGGGTCATATTGCTGACAGCCCATATCGGTAACTGGCAGCTTGCGATGACTGCTTTGAAAAAATTCGGGAGAACTGTTTACTTGTTGATGCGGCCTGAGGACAATATTGCAGTTAAAGAAGCCCTTGGCATAGACAGCGAAAAAGAAAATGTTAAGATTATTTCTACAGAAAATTTCCTTGGCGGTGTAATTGAGGCAATGGATGCTGTCAATAAGGGCCATATTGTTTCGATAATGGGAGACCGCCCCTATGAATACAGCTCTGTCGAGGCCCCTTTCCTGGGCGAAAAAGTCAGTTTTCCTTACGGAGCTTTCAGCATTGCTGCTGCAGCTCAATGTCCTGTAGTTGTACTTCTGTCAGCCAAGGTTTCTACAAAAAAATATATTATAGATATCTCCCATGTTATCGAACCCCGATACAGTTCTAAAGGCAAAAAGCAAGAAGAGATTAAAGGTTGCGTTCGGGAGTTTGCCGGGATACTGGAAGATTATGTCGCCAGGTATCCTTTCCAGTGGTTTGTATTTCATGATATATGGAAAAGAAATAATTAACAATTTGGATTAAGGAGCGTAAAATGCCAAACAGTAAAGAAGAAGAATTAACACGGATAAGAAAAAATCTGAAAGAAATGCTTGTGAAGGATTTGTCCCTTGAAGACATCAGGCCCGAAGATATCAAGGACAACGAAATCTTATTCGGAGAAGGGCTGGGACTGGATTCTCTTGACGCGGTTGAGATCGTCGTTCTTCTGCAGCGCAATTTTGGGCTTGAGGTCAAGAATATGGACCAGGGGAAAGAGATTTTTTATTCCAT
>CAKKPR010000149.1:0-3455 GCA_919901705.1 Thermodesulfovibrionales bacterium
CTTTCAACCTCTATCCTGCCTTTATGCTCCTCAATAATCCTGTTGGTAATTGCAAGTCCAAGCCCTGTGCCCGAGGCCTTTGTCGTATAAAACGGGCTGAAGATAAAAGGCAGGTCTTTTTCGTCTATGCCGGGCCCTGTATCGCTTATCTCAACCACGACAGAATCTTCTGTAGCATAGGTCTTTACTGCTATTGTGCCCTGTGTAGTTAATGCCTGAATAGCATTGTTGAATATATTGAGCAATGCCTCTTTACCCCTGTTAGGGTCCATAAAGACCAGCGGCGTCTCTCCAAGGTCTTTTAAAAGCACAATCCCCCTTTCCCTCAGGTCTGCCTCTACCAGCGATATGATGTCGTTAATAATCTTATTAATATTAACCCTCTCCTTTGACAACCTGGCCTCTTTTACAAAGCCCAGTATCTCCTTGAGAATATCTTCAAGCCTCCCAACCTCTTTTGCTATAATGCTTGCATATTCCTTGAGGTTTCCGTCAAGTTTTTTCTCAAGTCTTCTTGCAAACCCTCCAACAGAGACCAGCGGGTTTCTTATCTCGTGTGCAACCTTTGCTGCAACTTCGCCGAGGGCTGCCATCCTTTCTGCTGCAACCAGCTTCTCCCTGAGGTTATTCAATTCAGTGATATTCCTGACAACGTGGACCGTCCCAAGAAATTCCCCTCCTGCATCAAAGACAGGAGAACTCGAGGTTAAAAATGTTCCTCCCAGATACTTATCCTCAACCTCTTCGATATATGCCTTCATTGTTGCAACTGTCTTGTGGTGCGGACATTCCGCCCACGGCTCATCCATGCCGTGAAATACCTTGTAACATTTACTGCCTATTATCTCCTCAACAGGTCTCCCGATCCTGTCGGCCACTGCCTTGTTTATATTTTTTATCGTGTAGTCCTTATCAGTAATATAGACCATATCCGAGATAGACCTGAAGATATTCTCCAGTTCCGCTTCCGCCCGCGACACCTTTTCAAACAGCCTTGCGCTCTCAACAGCGCTCGCAACCTGATTCGAAAAACCGGCGAGAAACTTCATATCCTCATCAGTTATCAGACGCCTCGTAAAAAAATTATCTACCCACAATACACCTATGACCCTGTCCCTTGAGATCAACGGCACAGTAGCATACGCCTGGGTTCCAAGCTGCTGTATGAGAATGGGATCAGACAATGGTTCAGTTTTAATATTCTGTACATTAATAGGTATCTTCTCTTTAACTGTCCGTGTAAGTACAGTCTCCTCTTCAAGAGAAATCTCCATGCCAAGAGTCAATCTGTCAAGAAAGGAGTCCTTTCTCAGAGGGCCTGTTTCTATATCGTGCATTATATCAGGGAGCATCCTCTTTTCTATGGAAAGCTTCTCCCATATACGCCATGCCTCTTCAGGGCTTGCGGGGCCGACACCCATAGCGCCTTTCACAACGCCCTTTTTCTCATCAACAAGAAAGAGTATCGCCCTGTTAAAGCCAAGGCCGTCACTCATTGTTACGGCAGTCAATACCATCCTGAGCAGCCTCTCAAGATCCAGCGTGCCTCTCATTGCAGAGCTTATGAAAAATAATCTTGACAGTTCCTGATTCCTTCTTATGAGTTCCTTTTCAACCCGCTTCCTTTCCGATATATCCCTGGATATGCCGCTTATACCGATAACCTCGCCTGCCGAGTCCTTTATGGCTGAAAGCGTCAGGCTCACCTCTATTATTGAGCCGTCCTTTTTCTGTCTTAAGGTCTCTATATCCTTGAGGGTCTCTCCTTTTTTTATCCTTTCGATATTGCTTTTTTCTGCTTCTATGAGAAACTGCGGGGCAAACGGCAGAAACTTACCTACGGCATCGAGATCCGTGTAGCCGAATATCCTTTCAGCCCCCTGATTCCACGAGGTTATAACTCCATGGAGATCAGATGTAACTATTGCATCTGCTGAATTGCCTATGAGGCTTTCAAGATAGTCTTTTGTCTGCGCGACCTCTTTATACAGGCCCAGTATCTCCTCATGATAAAGTATCCTGTCAGTGATATCCTGTATAAATACGACGCATCCGCTAATGTTTCCGTCATCATCCTTAACCGGATACGATGTCAGCTCTGCATAGTTCACTCCTTTGGACTGTGTTATAGAGTTTATCTGGCCTGTTTCGTACGTAACCTTTGCAACGCAATGAGGGCATATCCCGTCTTCTTCCCGGTGAAAAACTTCTATTGCGCTTCTGCCTACCATCTCGTTTGCAGTCTTATTTACCCAATCCTCTACAAATTTATTTACTGATATTATCTCGAAGTTTTTACCGAGTGTAACTATCCCGCCCTGTACACTGTCAAAGAGGATATCCAGCCTCTTTTTTGCCTCAACAGCCTGCCTTTCGCTCAGGCGTTCACTCTCATAAATCTTTGCCTTTTCTATGGCGACTGCTGATATGGATGCAAAGGCAATTGCCGTATTCATGTCATCCACTGAAAATGACATCACGCCTCCGTCAACATCCATCTTGTCATAAAGGCCGAGAGTCCCTATAACCTTCCCGCCAACCTTAAGAGGCACACATACCACAGATTTAACATCAATTACAGGCACTCTCATATCAGGAGGCATTTTGGACACATCTTCAACAAGCATGGGTTGAGCCTCCTTTGCAACCCACCCGGCTATGCCTTTCCCGACCGCCAGATCCATCTGCTCTTTCAGATCCTCTGCCAGCCCGTAAGAAGATTTTATCCTCAGGATATCACCCTCGAGCAATCTTATAATGCAGCCCCTTGCCTCGATGAGTTTTGTAATCTCATATGCCACTATTCTTAACAGTTCATCCAGATCCATTACCGATGTAACAGTTGTGCCTAATTCATATAAAACTGTAAGTTTCTGCAATTGATTTTTTGTTGATGTGTAGAGTTCAGAATTTCTTACAACAGAACTTATGGTGTGAGCGACTATGTCCATTGTATTCATCTCATCTTCCCTGAAACCATATGCATTATCTGTTTTAAGCACAAACAGTCCGAAACAATGACTATCCCTGACAATCGGGATAACTAACAGAGACCCGAACTTGCCGAAATCATCAAACTCCCCCTTCCCTCCTTTACCCCCTGAGAGAGGATTTTCCGCCTCTATATCACTTATAACAACATGTTTGAGATTTTTAATAACTTCCTCTACGATACTGTTATTGAGGGGCAGGCATTTATTCCCGGTTGTTACTCCTGTCCCGCTGCCCGCCTCAAGACAGAATGCATCTCTTTCCTGTTTGAAAAGATATATAGAGCAGGTCCCTTTCCCAAGTTTGCCGGCAACGGTCTCGGTAATCAGGCCAAGCGCATCCTTAAGCTCAGGGGTAGTGGCTGCTATCCTTGCCGTATCGAGCAGCAGTTCTGTCTCTGTAAGTTTATTCTGCACCTTTGTACTTGTGTCCTGGAGTCTTTCCACCATCTCATCAAATCTTTT